>NZ_JBVICA010000003.1:25605-240532 GCF_055573115.1 Streptomyces sp. NPDC030222 | reverse complement strand
TCCCCCCCCCCCCCCCCCCCCCCCCCCCCCCCCCCCCCCCCCCGCTCCCCCCTCCCCCCCCCCCCCCCCCCCCCCCAACACCGGCACGACGGCACAGGACCTGCGACAGCCCGTCCAACGGATGCAGCGCCGGACCCTGAACAACAGTCCTTGCACCAGGGCGCGTTTCCGGTTGTGATCAATCCTCGTCCGTCGGACGGGCTCCGCGTGACGCGCCCCGCCCGACGGCTTCGGCACCAAGAGCGCATATGGCCCCTGCCGGGACGAGGTCAGGTGGGCATGAAGGTGGTCACCAGTACGTCCCGGTGGGCCGGCCGCGCGGGGTCGACGGGCCGGATCGGGGACACCTCATGCCGGGTGCACCGGTCGTCGCCGAGCAGCAGCGTCCCCGGCTCGCTCAGCATGGTCGTCAGCACTTCACGCCCGTCCGGGCCGACCACCGAGCTCTCGCCGCCGGTGGCGTTGCGCCGGCCGACCAACAGGGACGACACCAGCGTGACGCCGTCCCGGTGCAGCCCCTCCGGGGTCGGGCTGCCCTGGCTGCCGGCGGTGGCGACGACGCGGAAGGGGTGCACCTTGGCGCTCCAGACGGGCGTGTCCCCGTCCAGCGCCGTCGCCATCCTGCCCAGCAGCTCCAGCAGCCCGCGCAGCACCGGATCGGCCTCGAAAGTGGGGGCCAGCGGATCGAAGTGGCGTTCCACGGCCACGTACAGGGGGTTGCTGTCCCCCGGCTGGACGAACGGTCGGGTCGGCAATGGGGCGATCGTCCCGCCGTCCGGGACGTACCGGAACTCCCCGTAACGGCGCAGCCGCCGGGTGCCGTGCTCGGCGGCGTACGTGTCCGGGGACAGCTCCTCCCAGTGCGTGGCGAAGCGCGTCCAGGCGGCCTCGTCAGCATGGACGCAGCGCCTGACCTCGTCGCCCCGCATAAGGCAGACGCCTACCGCGGCCAGCGCGTGTTCGGCGGCCTTCGCCGGGTCGTACATCGTCATGCCCACTCCTGCGTCGTCATGGCCACCCCCACGTCCGGCTCATCCGGGCCAGGTCCCGGTGACCCGACGGGCCGCCGCGGCACCGCCACGGTCGACCGCCGCCTTCACCACGCCGAAGATCGCGCCCTGGACGGCCGAGGCGATCAGCACCTCGCGCCAGCTGCGGTCCTCGTCGGTGGCCCGGGGCGCCTTCGCCTCGTGCGCCAGCAGCTTCCAGGTCTGCTTGAAAACGGCTCCGGCGAGCAGGCCGCCGCATGCCCCCAGGGCCAGGCCCACCGGCTTGTAGGCGATCTTCGACCACTTCATCGGACGCGCTCACCCTCTTCTCGCCGGGTCCGCGCGGGTGTGCCGCGCACGACGCAACCACCCTTCAATCCCCACCCTAGGCGCCCGCCCGGGCGGCGGCCCGGCAGCCAGGTCAAGGGCAGCTGCACGTGCCGTCGGCGGCGCAGTCGGTCGTGGTCAGCGGCAGCTCGCCGGCTCCGCCGGCCCGGCCGTACGGAAGCTCCACCAGCGCCGAGTCCGTCACAAGATCCCGCCGCCCAAGACAAAGGCCCGCCGGAGGGCGCCGCTGCGGCCGGGCGGCCGTCGGCGTACGCGACGCTGAAGCGGAGACCTTGCGGACCGCCCTCATCGTGGTTCTTCCAGAGGAGCCCCTCGGTGAGACGCGGGCGCAGTTCGCGCAGGACCGGCAGGACGTCCCGATTCAGGCAGGGGTCATCGGGTGCCCGGGGAGACGATCTTCATACCTCACTTCAGGCGGCGGAACGGGTGTGGTCGCGTCCCTCGGCCCGGTCGCGTCCCCTGACCGCCGAGTCACGCCGTGCCTTGGTCCCGTGGCCGTTCCTCTCGCGCGTCGGCACAGAAATGCCCGGCGAGGCGCGGTGCCCCGGCTACCGTCGATCGGCATACGACATACGGGGTCTACGGGAGGTAGGGCAGTGCCGACGGCCTCACGGAACGGCTCGACGGCCCTGCCCATCATTCTCGGACTCTCTATCGCCTTCACCGTCTCGGTCGTCGATCCGCTGGTGCTCAGCCTCAATCTGCCGCAGGTGAGCCAGGCCCTCCACGTCCCGGCGCAGGTCGTCGGAGTGCTCAGTGGGGCGGCAACGCTGGTGGTGGCCGCCGCTGTTCTCGCCGCGGGCAGTCTCGGGGACGCCTTCGGACTAAAGCGGTTGCTGATGCTGGGACTGGTCGTCGTCACGGTCGCGAACCTGCTCTCCGCGCTGTCCCCGGGCTACGGCTTCCTGCTGGCGATGCGTTTCCTGGACGGACTGGGACTCACCGCGCTTGTGGGAATGTCACTGGCCCTGCTGAAGGTCTCGGTGCCGCCGAAGAAACGGCCGGCAGCCATCGGTGTCTTCATGGCCGTGGAGATGCTCCTGTGCGGGGTGACACCCGCCTTTACGGGCTGGGTGATCGCGACGACGGGCTGGCGGTCGCTGTTTCTGGTGGCCCCACTGCTGTCCGTGGTCGCGTTCTGGCTGACGGCCCGGTACGTCCCCGAGCCCCCCGTCCAGCAGCGCCGCCGGCTCGATGTCGTGGGCGTGGTCCTGGTCGGTGCGGCCCTTCTGTGCCTGGTCATCGGCGTCTCCGCCGCGCAGAACGGCATCACCCGCCCCCAGACCTGGCTGCCGCTGCTGGGCAGTGCGGTCACCGGGCTGCTGTTCATCCTCCATGAACGCCGTACGACCGAGCCGGTGCTGGACCTGGCGTTGTTCCGCAGCCCGGCGTTCAACGTGGCCCTTGCCGCGGCCCTCGTGCTCAATTTCCTTGCTGCCGGATTCAGCTTCACCCTCGGGCAGTTCGGCGGTGTTGTGCTGTCCCTGCCCCCGGAGACCATCGGCCTGCTGTATCTGCCCGGCACACTGCTGGTCGCCGGTGCCGTGGTCCTGGCCGGGCGCATGGTCGGGAAGTACACGCCACGGCCGGTGATGATGACGGGTTTGTCGGTGCTGGCCGCGAGCGGACTGCTGTTGACGGGCACCGCCGCCCCGGAAATGGCGCTGTGGTGGCTCGTGCTGGCCACGTGGCTGTGCAACCTGGGGTCGCTGGTCACGTCCGCCTCGGCCGCCGAGGCGATCCTTGCCCACGCACCGCCCGGACGTTCCGGCACGGTCGCGTCGCTGCAGCCGGCCGTCGGGATGACCGGCTACGCCTTCGGGCCCACCGTCTACCTCCTGCTCCTCAACTTCTTCTTCCACCAGCAGTGGCTGGCGGACGCCGAGTCGCGCGGGCTGTCGGTGACCCGGGCCGAGGAGGCCGTGGACGCCGTGCGCAGCGCAATGGCGCACAGCCCGGGCGCCGTCGGATACGACCCCAATCTGCTTCGGCTGGCCGCCGGGCTGAACCTTCCACTGGACTTCACGACGGGCCTCCGGCTCACCATGCTGACCGTGAGCATCCTGCCGCTCCTCGTCGCGGTGGCGGCCCAGCTGCTGATGCCCCGCCGCAAGGACGTCCCGGCGTAGCGCCTGCTCGCACGGCGGCGGCGTCGACGTGCCGATTGCCCAAGGTCGTCGGATCGTGGGAACAACCGGTTCCGGCCCCAAGCGCCTTGCTGCATCGGTTGCGCCACCAGTGACGACGACCAGCCCTCCACCTTCGGTGACCGGGCCCCCTGCTGGGCCTCCTCGCCTCCGGTGTCGACATCGCCTCCTCCGTCCCCGGCAACCCCCTGCTGCGTCCTGGGCGGCACCTCCATGGCCGCCTCCGGACGTCGCCGGAGCCCTCACCGTGCTGCGCCAGGCATGCCCGGCCACAGCATCGCCTCCCTGGCCTCGAAGCTGCCGATCGAAGTTCCACGCCGCCAGTGCGCCGCCATCCGGGGGAACGGCGCACTCCGCGGTCGGCTCGGCGACATGGTCGGGTCCTGCGAACCCGTTGCCGGCTGTTGGCAGCCGGGTCAACCCAGAGGTGGTCGACCCGGTCCCCGCTGCGAGGGGGTGAGGGGTCGGCGCAGGGCACTACGGCCTGCTGTCCAGGCAGTCAGCACATGGTCGGCGAGGCGGTTCTCCAACAGTACGGTCGCATCGCAGCCGAAGGCGAGCTGGGACTCCAGCGCGGGTTCGTCCGTGAGCAGGCCGGTGATGACCTCTTGCCGTACGACCTGTTCGTGGACTGCGTCCGCAGTGACGTGCTCGGCGTAGAAGCGTATGGCCGCGGGACCGGCGCCGCAGACTCGAAGGGCATTCACCATGCGCTTCGAACCAGGTGAGGAGGTGACCTCGACGCAGGCGAAGTGGCCGACCAGGGCGCCGCGCCAGGCCCGGTGCAGACCGAAGAGGGACATCAGGTTGACCGTGGCGAGGGCTTCGGCGGGGGTGTGCGCCAGATAGTGGCCGTAGGTGGCGTCCAACCCCAGGTCGGCCATCAGGTCGGCGAAGAGCCGGGCGTGGATCGCGGCCGGGTGACCGGCCCCGAATTCGTCGTATTCGACAGCGACGAACGCGGCCTTGGCCCGGCCGGTGAGCCGGGGGATCACCCAGGCGTGCGGGTCGGCTTCCTTGAGGTGGTACAGCGAGCGCATCGCGGCGTACTCGCGGGCCTGCGCCAGGCTTCCGGTACGGGCCAGATGGGCACTGATGCTGCCTGCCTGGTCGGAGGGCTCGATCAGCAGCGGGTCCAGGGCGTCTGCGACGGTCCGCGGCCCAGGCAGGGCCTGGCCGAGAGCGGACAGGAAACGCTGTTCGAGTGCGGCGCGGACACGCAGCAGTTCAGGGTCCCATTCGCGGTCGTCAGGAACGCCGGGCAGGCCGCGGTAGTGCAGTTCGTAGAGGAGGTAGAGGGCGAGGTGGAGGTCCTCTGCCCATGGGTTCGTCGCAGGGTCGGCCGCCGCGGCGGCGAGGCCGGGCGGCGGCGAGGTGCCGTCGCGCAGGGCCCCGGTGAGGGCCGCGGACAGCGGACCGCGGTGGTCGTGCCAGGGGATGCCGCGGCTCGGTGCGGCGGTCATCGGCGTCCCTTGATGCGGTGGCTGGTGTCGCACCACGGGTAGTCGCGACTGCGTCGACAGGTGCACACGGCGACCATGAACCGGTCGCAGTGCCTAACCGCGCCGTCGGGCATGACGACGGCGACGGGGCCCTCGATCAGTACGGGGCCCTGGGGGTCGACAAGGACCCGGCGTGGCCGTGGGGCGGCCGGTCCGGTTACGGGGGGTGAGGGGTCAGGCGCGGGGTCGGGCATGTTCGGCACGGATCACCACCAGCTTCTCCCGGGTCTCGGACGCCGAGGCCAGTCCCTCTTGGTGGAGCCAGCATCGGCGGGAGGACAGCACCGGGCCCCACGGGATGTCGGCGCGCACCGTCACGCGTGCGGACAGCCCCTGTCGCCGGAGCAGGGCCACGGTGGTCGCGGCTCCGCACAGGCCCGAGTGGACCAGCAGCAGAACGCCGCCCGGCCGCAGCAACGCCGCAGCGCGGGCGCACAGCCGGTCGATGACCCTCCGGCCGTCGCGACCGGCGTCCCAGGCAAGGGCGGCTCCGCGGGTCGGCCCCCCCGGGGCGGGGACGTACGGCGGATTGCAGACGACGAGGTCGAAACGACGGCCGCGGGCACACGTCCCGATGTCCCCCCGTTCGACCCGCAACGGCAGTCGGCTGCGTCGTGCGTTGAGCCAGGCGGTCAGTACGGCCGGCCAGTAGACGTCGACGGCGGTGACGCGCGCGCCTCGGCGGGCGGCCGCCAAGGCGAGGACACCGCTTCCGGTGCCGACGTCCAGCACTTCGCTCCCCTGCGCGATCTGCTCGGCGGCGAGCGCGGCGGCCAGCAGCCGGGTATCGGCCTGTGGCCGGTACACGCCGGGCAGAAGCATGAAAGGGGACATGTGGCTGCGAATACCCCCCGAAGCCTGCCGATATGCGTACTATTTCGTGTGGTATGCCCGGTTGGCGACGGGCAGTCCCTGCACACCGGCGACGCCCGCCGATGCCTACCGAGCGGCGGTCCTACGGCCGGTCCGCGGGCCGTTCGGCCTCGTGGCCGACCCGGTGCCGGTACACCGCCCCCGTGGCGCGCCTGCTGAGCGCCCATACGGTCCCGCTGCCCGCCGGTGCGGCACTGGCAGCGGCCTGGCGGATACACCTTGCGCCGGCCGCGCCCGGTCCGTTGGACGCCGTGCTGAGACTGCCGCTGCCGGACGCGGGCCGAGCCCGGTCGGAGCTCGGCCGGACGCCGGCGCTCGACGCGTGACGGGTGGACATCGAGTGCTTGTTCGAGGGTCAGTCCCGCAGCGTTCCGGTCGCCCATGGCCCGGTGGACCTCTCGGCGGTGCACGAGGGCTTCCGCCTCCTTGAAGCGGTGGCCCAGGGCACTGTGGAGTTCCAGGCTTCGTCGGCGGCACGCGAAGGCCTCGGAGTGCTCCCCGAGCTGTTGGTAGGCGCAACCGAGAGTGGCCAGGGTGCCCGCCCGCCCGCGCAGGTCGTCGAGTTCCCTCTGGATGGCCATGGCTTGGTTGCAGGGGCCACGGCCGCTCGGGGGTCGCCTTGCTGCACGTGGTCCCATGCCACGGCGTTCAGGGCGCGTGTCGGCCCGGCCCGATGCCGTGCCGTCGCCTGACAGAGTACGACCGCTGGGCGGCACGCGGGGAGGACTCAGGGGTGTCTTACGGATCACCTTGCGGCCGCGGAGCAGCCCCGGTGGCCATCCCCCGGGAAGCCTGCGAGAGGAGCGGGACGTGCACGTGTGCCGTGCCCGGCGGTCACCGGGCACGGCACACGCTGTTCGTCAGGACTCCGACCGGCCGTCAGGAACGGACCGGATCAGGAGCCTCACCTGCCCCTGTGGGTGTTCTTCGGGGCGTTCTTCGGAGCGGCGCTGAGGGCCTTCTCCGCCTTGAACTGCTGGACGACTACCGGCTGGTCGACCAGGGCGACCCAGGGCTCGTCCCAGACGAAGGTCGATCCCTCCACGTCACCGTGCGTCTCGAACACGAGGCCCGAGACGGTGAGGACCTTGGCGTAGGCGTGGTTGCCCTGCGACGTGATGGACACGGCACACGGGTCGTCCGGGTACTCGCCGCCGTTGGTGTCGATGCGCTGCCATTCGTAGTCGCCTTCCGCGGCACCCCAGTCGCCGTCGATGGGGTTGTCGTCGTGTTCGCGCCTGCCGACCCAGTACTCCCCGTTCGCCTTCAGGACGGCGCTGAACTCCTCGCTGGCGCTCGGAGCGTAGGAGTCGATGTCGACGCACGCGCCGGCGCCGGTGGCACCAGTCGCGCCCGTGGCACCCGTGGCACCCGTCGCACCCGTCGCACCCGTCGCACCCGTGGCACCCGTGGCACCCGGCGTACCGGCCCCACCGGTCGCACCGGTCGCACCGGTCGCACCGGTCGCACCCGTCGCACCCGTCGGACCCCGGTCACCCGTCGGACCCTTGTCGCCGGTGGGGCCCTTGTCGCCGGTCTTGCCCTTGTCGCCGGTCTTGCCCTTGCAGTCCCGGTCGTACTCCACCATGAAGTCGGGGAGAACCCTGCTCTTGCACTTGTCGGCCAGCACGCTCGCCAGCTCGGTGTCGGTCGGCGTCTGGGGGCTGGCCGCCGCCACCAGCGCGGGGCTGCTGAGGCCCAGCATCACGAGGGCCAACGACGACATCAAACCGCCGGTGAGCCATCTGTTCCGCTGCGGACGCGGGCCCAGACCGGACGGCGTCCTGCTCTCACGACTCATGAAGTGCTCTACTTTCTTCGAGATGTCGAAACTCGAAAAGTCGGTGTCCCCCGGCTCTTCGGGCACGGCCGCCGCGTCATGCCGCCCGCATGCCGAAAGCGGCGAGGGCGGCGAGGGCGGCCGCACCCGGCTGAGCGGCCGGGCCTGCCTTCGGCATCATTCGGTCGCGTGATGCGATGAACGCGACAGGCGCGCGGAGGAATCAACACTTCGGCCGAGTGCGAGTGCGCCGACAGGGCTATGCCGGTGAGAGCACGTTTCGGCGCCGGAACAGGCGCACGGATCGACGGTCCGGCCTGTGCTCGCCGTCAGGCGAAAGGGGGCGGCTCATGCGTCGCAGCAGTCGTGGCAAAGCGCCGGGCGTTGCCCCGTCGACGCGTACGCCGGACCGTTCGGGCCGTCAGTCCTCGTCGTCCCACAGCCCGGTGATGTCCGCCGCGGACTCCTCCCGTTCCCGTCTCGCAAGCCTGGCCGCCCTCCGGCTGACCACCGCGGCCGCGGCGAGCGCACTCGCCGCGAAGGCGAGGGCGATGGTCGCCGGACGGTCGAACCGGTACCCGGTGACGTGGTCGAGCGAGAACCTCCCCGCGCCGGCGAGACCCAGGCTCGCGGCCGTGAGGCCGAGGAACGCGGGGTACTCGAAGCCGCCGCCCTGGGCGAAGAACCCGGCCGGCGCGTGCACCGCCACCGCGCCCGCCATGGCACCCGCCGCCGCGGCGCCGGCGACGGGCGTGGCCAGTCCCAGGGCCAGCAGGGCGCCCCCGCCGGCCTCGCCGAGCCCGGAGGCGACGGCACTAGGCTTCCCCGGGCTGTAGCCCATGGCCTCCATCGCCTCGGCGGTTCCCTCGACTCCGCCGCCGCCGAACCACCCGAAGAGCTTCTGGGTGCCGTGAGCCGCCAGCACGGCGCCGGTACCGACGCGCAGGACGAGCAGACCGAGATCGCGGCGGTCGATGTGTCCCATGGGTGATCTCCCGAAGCCAAGGAATGCGTATGTGTCCACTCTGGGCACAAAACGACCCGGAACGGTCCTGATGCTGGTCCGTCCGGGTCGCTTCACGTCCAGGCGTCCTGTCGCACCGCCCGGGCGCCGAGCCGGGCCCGGGACCCAGGGCCCCGAGCCCCTGCCGGCCGCCCGCCCGGCGACGTCGGCCGGGCTGACGCGCATTCAGCCGACCGTGACGACGATCTTCCCGCGGGTGTGGCCCTCCTGACTGAGCCGCTGGGCCCCGGCGGTCTCCTCCAGCGGGAAGACCGCGGCGACGTCGACCCTCAGCAGCCCCTCGTCGGCGAGGTCGGCGAGCCGGGTGAGGTCGGCCGTGTCGGGGCGGACGAAGACATAGGTGCCGCCGAGGGTGACGACCGTGCCGTCCGCGACCGAGGCGAGCCGGCCGCCGGGGGCGAGGAGGGACGGCGAGAGCCGGAGCGCCTCACCCCCGACGAGGTCCAGGACGGCGTCCACACCGTCCGGGGCGAGTGCCGTGACGCGCTCGGCGAGACCTTCGCCGTAGGTGACGGGTTCCGCGCCGAGTGCGCGGAGGAAGTCGTGGTTGCGCGGGCTCGCCGTGCCGATCACCCGCACGCCCAGTGCGCGGGCGATCTGGACGGCGAGAGATCCGACACCACCGGCCGCGGCATGCACCAGCAGGGTGTCGCCCTCTGCGAGCTTCAGGTGCCGGGTGAGCGCCTGATAGGCGGTCAGGCCGGCCAGCGGCAGACCGGCGGCCTGTTCGAAGCCCAGCGCGGCGGGCTTGCGGGCCAGAGTGCGTACGGGCGCGGCGACGTACTCGGCGAAGGTGCCGCGGGAGACGAAGTCCTCGCGGACGTACCCCATGACCTCGTCGCCGGGCGCGTACTCGGTGACGCCGACGCCGACCTTCTCGACCACTCCGGCGACGTCCCAGCCCGGGATGACGGGGAAGACGGCGTCGAGGACCGAGTCGAGGTAGCCGGCCTGGATCTTCCAGTCGACCGGATTGACGGAGGCGGCCCTGACACGGACCAGGACGCTGTCGGCGCCGAGCTTGGGCTCCGGGACCTCGGTGTACTCGAGGACCTCGGGGCCTCCGTAGGTGCGGTAGGTGATGGCCTTCATGGTGGGTCTTCTCCTGTGGGGGCGATGGTGGGTCGCCTGTACGGGGGCGTGCGAGCGGGGGTGGGCGGACGGCGGCGAGGGCCGTGTTCAGACGGCGGCGGGTTCAGGTGCGATACGTACCCCGGCCGGCTCGGAAGGCCCGGCCTCCCCGGGGCGTCCGGCGGCGGCCTCGCCCCTGCGGGCGGAGGGGCCGCGGGTCGCCAGTCCGACGAGGGCGACCCCGACGACGAGGGCGAACGCGGTACCGGCGAGCGCGAAGCTGAGGGTGAACTGGCTCTCGGCGGGCAGTGCGGGTGCACCGGCCGGGAGGTTCCCCAGGGTCCTGGAGGCGAGCAGGGAGGTGACGACCGCGCTCGCGATCGCACTGCCGACGGAACGGGAGATGGAGTTGATGCCGTTGGCGATGCCTGTCTGGTGGTGGGGTACCCCTGCGACGATCAGGGCGGGCATGGCGGCGTAGCCGAAGCTGACGGCCACGCCGATGACCATGCCGGCGAGGATCACCGAGGCGGTGGTGCCGTGGGCGAGGGTGAGCCAGGCGAAGCCGGTCGCGCCGAGCGAGGCACCGGCGGCGAGGGTGGCCCGCGCCCCGGCCCGGCGGACGAGGGCACCACCGAGCTGGGCGGCCACGAGGGAGGCGAGCGCGGAGGGCAGCAGATAGGCGACCGAGGCGCGCAGGACCGAGGCTCCAAAGCCGTAGCCGGCGATGTCGTCGGGTATCTGGACGAGGTACGAGACACCGATGAACTGCGCGAACATCGCGAAACCGAGCAGCAGTCCGGCGACGTTGGTCCACAGCACCGGCCGGTGCACGAACATCTTCATGTCGACCATGGGTTCCCGGACCGTGCGCTCGACGACGACCCAGACCACCGTCATCAGCACGGCACCGGCGAACAGCGCGAGGGTGCGGCCCGAGGTCCAGCCCCAGGAGTGGCCCTGCGAGACGGGGAGCAGGAACAGGACGAGCAGAGCGGCGAGGGAGGCCGCGCCGAGCCAGTCGGTGCGCCCGCCGGTCCTGGTGCGGGACGCGGGTACGACGGCGACGACGGCGGCCAGGGCGACGACCGCGAGTGCGGCGGCCAGCCAGAAGACCCGGTGGTAGTCGGGTGCGGCGCCCTGTGTGAGGAGGCCGGCGCCGACCAGGGCCAGGCCGCTGCCGAAGGCCAGCGTTCCGCTGACCAGGGCCATGGCTCCGGGCAGGCGCTCGGGGGCGATCTCCTCCCGGAGGACGGAGAGCGCGAGCGGGAAGATCGCGGTGGCGGCGCCCTGCATGACCCGGGCGACCAGCAGCAGCGCCATGGAGTCGGTGGTCGCCGCGAGCACGGATCCGGCGACCATCAGGACCAGCACGGCCACCAGGGTCGGCTTCTTGCCGTGCTGGTCGCCGAAGCGGCCGAGGAGCGGGGTGAAGACCGCCGCCGAGAGTAGCGTCGCGGTGGTGACCCAGCTGACCTCGGTGGCGGAGGCGCCGAGGTCGTTCTGGATGATGCCCAGGATGGGCACGACCAGGGTCTGCATCATCGACACCACCATGGCGGCGAGGCCGAGGACCAGGACGAGGGCGGGGCCGCCGGTGCGGCGCTCGGGCGCGGCGTGGAGGGAGGACGTCACGGGGTTCTTTCGGTCGGGCTGCCGACGGCGGCCGGTGCGTGGAGTCCGGCGATGTTCGACATCGCCGATGATTGAAGTGATCTATGCTTGAACAGCTCAAGCAATAGCTATGAAGGTAGACATCAAACGTTGAGGAAGTCAAGTTTTCCGCGGTACTCTCTCGGCATGCCGGATACACCCACCAAGGCCCAGCTCATGGAGCTGCTCGCCCACTCGCTCAGTACGCACTACGCCGATTTCACCGCCGCGGCGGCCGATTCCGGCCTCACGTCCAGCCAGGCCAAGACCCTCACGGTGCTGCGCCGCGCGCCCGCGTCAATGCGTGCCCTCGCCGACACCCTGGCGTGCGACGCATCGAACATGACCGGGATCATCGACCGGCTGGAGAAGCGCGAGCTGGTCCGCCGTGAGGTCAGCCCCACCGACCGTCGCGTCAAGAACGTCGTCCTCACAGAGGACGGTGCGGGCGCGATCGACGCCATCCGCGCCCGGATGGAACGCACCCAGACCGGACTGGACAGCCTCTCCGACGCCGAACGCGCGGAGCTGTTCCGGCTGCTGAGCACGGTCTTCCCCGCGCACTGACCCGGCCCGCCGCGTCGGTGACGCCGGGGCCGCCGTATCGCGCACCCGGAGACCGGACCACCGGCCGGGCGGGCGGGGGCATCCGGATGGGCAGTCGGCCGTCGGCCGGTGGCCCACACCGCACCAATGCCGGGGCGTGGGGCGTCTCACCAGGCGCGGGCCGCCTGCACCAGGCGGTCACGGACCCGCAGCAGGTGCGGGTGGTCGGCGCCCGGCCGCTGCGCCAGGTACGCGGTGTTGATCGGCGGATCGTCCGGCTCCAGCAGCAGTATGAGCGCGCCGGAGGCGAGTTCGTCCAGGCAGAGGTAGCGCGGGAGCACGGTGAGCCCCGCTCCTGCGACGACCGCCGAGAGCACCCCGCGCAGATCGGGTACGACGACGGCGGCCCGCGCGGTGAGCCGCTGCCCGAAGACGTGCCGCCAGTAGCGGCGGGCGATGGGCAGGTCCTCCGCATACGTCACGAGGGGCACACCGCGCAGCGCCGCGGCGCCTGCTGCGGCGACCCGCCCGGGGCCGATCCGATCGGCCCAGACGGGCGCCGCGACCAGCACGAACTCCTCGTCCATCAGCGGCACAGCGGTCAGTGTCCGGCCGCGCGGACGGACGGTCGAGATCACCAGGTCGTGCCGGCCGGCGCGCAGACCGTCGAGCAGTTCGTCGGTGAGTCCGGTGGTGATCCGCAGCCGCACACCCTGCTCGACCAGGGGCGCGAGGGCCGGCAGCACCCGTACACACAGCACCTCGGCCGGTCCCGCCAGCCGTACGGGTTCGGCCTCCGAGGCCTCCGGGTCACGGCCGCGCCCGGTGACGGCCTCCAGCGCGTCGAGCGGGCCCGCGACCTCCGCGGCCAGTTCGTCCGCGACAGCCGTCGCCGCGACCCCGCCCGGCAGCCGCTCGAACAGCTCGCGCCCGAGCCTGGTCTCCAGCGTCCGGATCTGCGTGGTGACGGTCGGCTGGGAAAGCCCGAGCAGCCGAGCGGCGGCGGTGAACGATCCGGCCCGGTGCACCGCCAGGAACGTCCTGAGCAACGACAGCTCGACCGGTCCCGTACCGGCCCCGCCACGCACTCCGTCATCCATGCCGCGGATCGTACGAAATACACGGTCCGGCGCCGCTCGACACGGGGCCGGCAGACCGGGAGCCGTCGGGCTCATGCCCGGGCGTCTCCGTACCGCGCTTCCAGGACGTCGACGACCCGCAGGCACCACGCCCGGTGCTCCCGCTCGAAGCCGAGGCCGCGCAGGCAGGTCAGATACGGGCCGACACGCTCGCCGCGGCGGAGGAAAACCTCCTCGGCGAGGCCCCCGCGCAGCTTCCGCAGGATCTTCTCGAAGACCTCGGCCTTGGCGGCGGCGACCTCGGCCCGCTCGCGGAGCTGCTTGACGACGGCCTCGGCGTCGATCCGGTCCACGGCTTGGACCTTGACGAGCAGATCGTCGCGGATGAAGGACGGTTTGACCGCGACGGCCGCGAAATGCTCCAGTTCGGCCAGACCCGCCTCGGTGACCCGGAACACCCGTTTGTTCGGCCTGTTCTCCTGCACGACCTGCCGCCCGGTGACCAGCCCTTCGCGTTCCAGCCTGGTCAGTTCGGCGTAGAGCTGCTGCGGCTGCGCGTGCCAGAAGTTGGCGACGCCGGTGTCGAAGGCCTTCGCCAACTGGTAGCCGCTGTACTCGCCGTCGAGCAACGCCGCCAGCACCGCGTGCCGCAGGGCCATCGCGCGACCTCTTTCCCTCGTCCCCTCTTGCCCCTTCACCGGCCCCCCTTGTACCGGCGCCCGTCAACCTTCATCATAGCCAGAATTCTGATTAGGTAGAATTCTGAGTAGTCAGATTCATGACTATGGAGGTGGAGCCATGTCGACCGCCGATCTGTTCCGGGATGCCGTGGAGCGGCGCGACCACGCCGCGATGGAGGCCCTGTTCCGTGAGGACGTGCGCTTCTTCAGCCCGGTGAAGTTCACGCCGTTCGAGGGCAGGCCGATGGTGCTGGGGCTGTTGGGCGTGCTGCTCCGCACCTTCGAGGACTTCCGGTACGTCGGCGAGCTCACCGGTACGGCCGCCACCGCCGGATGCGACACGGCGGACTCCGCGATCCTGGTCTTCCGCACCCGGGTGGCCGGCAAGGAGATCCACGGCATCGACCTGCTCCAGTTCGACGAGCAGGGGCTCATCGAGGAGTTCACGGTGATGGTCCGTCCGCAGTCCGCGGTGGTCGCCCTCGGCGAGGCCGTGTACGCGGGGCTGATCGCCGACGGTCTCGTACCGGCGCCCGCCGACCAGTGAGTCCACCGGGCCCTGTGGGCCGCTGAGTCCACCGAACCCCGCCGACCAGTGAGTCGACCGAGTCCCGCGGGCCACTGAGTCCGCCAGGTCCCGCGGGCCACCGGGTCCGCCGGGCCCCGGGGACCGCCGACTCCGCCGGCCCGGGGTGCCGAGGCCACAGGCCCGGCGCCCCGGTGCGGAGGCCATAGGAGTGCCGGGCGCGACCGATGCCGGAATCGGCCTCCGGAGTCCTGAAACCGACGGTGCCCGGTCCGGCGTCTCAGCGGATGTCCCGATCCACGCGCGATCCCTGTGCGATCCACGCTCGAACCCCGGGAGACCCCATGAATCTGACCCGCCGGACATGGGCGACCGCCTGCGCCGGCCTCCTCCTCGCGGCGATACCCACGACGACCGTCGCGAGCGCCACCACCCTCTCCCCCGCGCCCGCTCACGCGGGGACAAGCGCACCGGCGATTCCCACGCTGGTCGCGGTCCGTGCCTCCCACCACTCCGGCTTCGACCGGATCGTCTTCGAGTTCAGCGGCCCCGTACCGGCCGAGCGGAGCGTGCGGTACGTGCCGCAGGTGATCTCCGACGGCTCGGGGCAGCCCGTCCGTATCGTCGGCAACGCGCTCCTCCAGGTCCGCTTCTCGCCCGCGACCGGACACGACGACGCCGGACGTCCCACCTGGGGGCCGCGGCGCGGTACGTTCGCGCTGCCCCAGGTGATCCAGGTCGCCAACGCGGGCGATTTCGAAGGCGTCCTGAACTTCGGCGTCGGGCTCACCGAGCGGCAGCCGTTCCGGGTGTCCACGCTCGGTTCGCCGAGCCGTGTGGTGATCGACGTCGACTCGCCCTTCCGTACCGTCACCGTCAGGAACCACTTCCTCGACAGCCACCGCTTCGAGAGCGGGCACTCCCCGTACACCCGCGCCGTCAACCGCCCGGTGAAGTCACCGGCACTGGCCGCCGGTGCCCTGCAGCGCCTGTTCGCCGGGCCCACCCAGGCCGAGTACGACGCCGGTCTGCGGTTCGTCAACTCGCGGGCCACCGGCTTCAGGAACCTTTCGATCCGGGACGGAGTGGCCCGGGTGACCCTCACCGGGGGCTGCCGCAGCGGTGGTTCGACGTTCACCGTCGCCGACGAGATCGTCCCCACGCTCAAGCAGTTCAGCGGAGTGAACTGGGTGAAGATCTACGACCCGTCCGGCCGCACCGAGCGTCCCAGCGGACGCACCGACTCGATCCCCGCCTGCCTGGAACCCTGACCCCGGCACCCATGAAGGAGGCCGCACCGGCGACGGAGCCGGTGCGGCCTCCCGTGCGTCCACAGGTGACACGCGCCGAGCACTACCGCCACCGCACCGAGACCGAGGGCGCGACGGCCCATCGGGCTGACGCAGCTCTGGAGCGACGAGCACGCCCGGGCCGACCTCCGTCTCGCCCAGTGGATCGCCCACCGCACCACGCCCGGCGCGCAGGACGTCGCCGATCTCAACCATCTCGCCCACGGCCTGGCCCACGCGGGCATGACCGACCAGGTCGGCGAGATCTTCCCTCTGCTCG
The DNA here is from genome assembly GCF_055573115.1 of Streptomyces sp. NPDC030222. Lineage (NCBI taxonomy): Bacteria > Bacillati > Actinomycetota > Actinomycetes > Kitasatosporales > Streptomycetaceae > Streptomyces > Streptomyces sp. NPDC030222. The sequence continues at coordinate 224,745 of NZ_JBVICA010000003.1, read as the reverse complement.
ACAACCGCGCCACGCTGATGCCCTGGTCCTACCCGGGGGACCCGGAGACCGGATTCGTCCACTGGCGGGACCGCGCGGCCCGGTCCTGAGCCCTCCCTGGGCCGGGCCTGAGCCCTCCCTCCGCCGGGCCCGGATGGACTCCGGCCGGGAGCGGGTGCACTGTCGTTCCATGAGGGGCCGCGGAACGCCGACCGGTCGTCGCACCGGACAGCCGCGCACGCACGGAGCACGTACGCCGCTCGTCCGCCGGACGACGATAACGCTGGGCCAGAAGCGGAGGGCGGCCGCGCAGCGCTTCGAGGAGAGCGAGATGAGCAGGCTGTGGAGCCGGCTCACGGCGGTCGACTTCTTCGGCAACTCTTTCCAGCTGGCCGCCCTCGCGATCCTGTGCTTCTTCCCCTTCCTCATCGTGGTCAGCTCCGCGGCCGGCCAGAACGCGGCGGCGCTGCTGGCGGGCTGGCTGGGTCTCGACCAGGAGGCGGCGCAGGCGGTGGCGACCCTCTTCAATCCGGGGGCGGGCGTCGGCAAGCTGACCGTGGCAAGCGCCTTCCTGCTGGTCCTGGGAGCGATGGCCATCGCCGGGGTCCTGCAACAGTGGTACCGCAGGGTGTTCGAAGTGCCCGAACGCGGATGGCGAGGCGTCGTCGCCCAACTGTGCTGGCTCGCGGTGCTGCTCGCCTACGGCGCGGTGCAGACCGCGACCGGGAGGGCGCTCGCCAGCGCCGGCGGGCCGGTGCACCAGGGCCTGGTCGGGCTGGTGCTGGCGACGCTCTTCTGGTGGTGGAGCATGAACGTGCTGCTCGTGGGCGCGGTGGGATGGCGGGCGCTGTTCCCCTCGGCGCTGGCCACCGGGGTGTGCTGGGTGGGTCTGGGGGCGTTCTCGGCGCGGTTCTTCTCCGACGCCATCGTGGCGGGGCAGCAGAACTACGGCCCGATCGGCGTCGTCATGATCATCCTGTCCTGGCTGGTGGGGGTCGGTGTGGTGATCCACCTCGGATCGGTCGTCGGCAGGCTGTACGTCGAACGGCGCGCCGCCGCCCGTTCGGCTGCCGCGACCGGGTCCGGCAGCAGGGCGGGGTCCCGGTCCGGGGCCAAGCCCGGGTCCGGGGCCAAGCCCGGGTCCGGGGCCAAGCCCGGGTCCGGGGCCAAGTCCGGGTCAGGGGCCGGGTCCGGGTCAGGGGCCAAGTCCGGGTCAGGGGCCGGGTCCGGGTCAGGGGCCGGGTCGGGGTCAGAGTCGGGCCGGCGCGATCAGCGGGCGAAGCGGCGCACATAGCGCCTCTGCCACGGGGTCTCCACGGCGCGGCGGTCGTAGTGCCGGCGGACGAACTCCACCGCCCGGTCCGCGGGCACCCCGTCGAGCACGGCGAGGCAGGCCAGAGCCGTGCCGGTGCGGCCGCGGCCGCCGCCGCAGGCGATCTCGACGCGTTCGCCGGCCGCCCTGGCCCAGGCCTCGGCCATCGTCTCGCGGGCCTGCTCGGCGTCGGCCGGGAGACGGAAGTCCGGCCAGCGCAGCCACCTCATCTCCCAGGAGACCTCGGGCGGCCGCCTGCCGAGCAGATACACCCCGAAGCCGGGTGGCGGGCCGGCCACGAGAGGCCTCCGCAGTCCCCGGCCCCGGACGAGACGCCCTGAGGGAAGCCGGAGGACACCGGCATCGGTCGCGGTCCAGGTCTCGGTCACCCTGCCACGGTACGCGGGCCGATGGCCGGCGCGGGGCCTTCGGTCCGGACGTACGGCGCCCGGACGTACGGCGGTCGGGACGCGACGGCGGTCCGGACATTACGGCGGTCCGGACGTACGGCGGTTGGGACATACGGCGCGTGCGTCATGGACGGCGTAAGGATTCCGTCATCGTTCCCGGCCTCCACGACGGCCGTCACGGAGGTTGAATGCCCTGGTGACCGACACGAAGAAGGATTGCGGGGACGGGACTGTGCGGAAGCGGTGGAGCAGGCCACTGATGACGGCGGCGCTTGTGGTGGCCGTGGCGGCGGCCGGTGCGGGACTGTACTGGTTCCAGCCGTGGAAGCTGTGGCAGGACCGCACGGTCCGCGAGGAAGTCCCGGCGGTGGCGGGGTCCCCCGCGGCCGGCGCCCCGGCGCCCGATGCGGCGTCGCCCCGGCCGGACGGCGGTCCGCGCACCCTGAGCACCGGCAGCCTGATCAGCCACGAGCACCGCACCACCGGCACGGTACGGCTGCTCCGGCTGCCCGACGGCTCGCACACCCTCCGGCTGGAGGGTCTCGAGACCAGCGACGGCCCCGACGTCCACGTCTGGCTCACGGACGCTCCCGTCAAGGAGGGTGTCGCGGGCTGGCGGGTCTTCGACGACGGACGGTACGTCGACCTCGGCAAGCTCAAGGGCAACAAGGGCGACCAGAACTACACCCTGCCGCCCGGCACGGACCCGGCCGCGTTCACCAGCGTGAGCCTGTGGTGCGACCGCTTCGACGTGTCGTTCGGAGCAGCCGCCCTGAAGCGGCCGGAAACCGCCTGAGTCCCTGCCGTGCGGGTGGGTCCGCTGCGCCACGGCCCGGGCCGGCGCCGTCCGGTCGGGCACTCCGCTGCCCGGCGTCGGCGACCGCCGACGGTTCCGGGGCGAGGTCCCGGGGCCGACGGACCTGTACGCGTGCCCGCTTGCGCGGATCGCGGGTCCGGACACCCTCGGCCTCTCCTCGCATCAGGTCGGACCGACCCGGGTCGCCCGGGGCCGTGGACGGCAGGGCGGAGCGTCGCCCGATCACCGGGCCTGCGTGGGCCGCCCGGCAACGCAGCGACGTGCGGTGCCGGGCGAGCCGGGGCCCGGGTGGTCCGGAAGAACGCCCTAGTGTGCCGTACCGGGTGCCACGGGCTGCTGGTCGGTGGTGGACGCGGCCGCGACAGGGGCGAGCAGCCGCGACGGCAGCGCCACGTAAGCAGTGGTGCCGGGCCCGTCGTTCGGCCGCAGCTCCACGAACGCGCCCAGCCGCGCGGCGAGCCGGCCGACGACGTAGTGCCCGAGGAAGCCGGTCGGCGCGACGAGGAACGTCTCCTCGCCGGCCAGCCGGGCGTTGGCGTGGGCCAGGCCCTCGGCCGTCATCCCGGTGCCGCGGTCCACCACGGCGAGGCAGTACTCGTCGGAATCCTGCCAGCCGTACACCTCGACCGGCAGGTTCGCCGGGGAGTGGACCAGCGCGTTCTCGATCAGTTCGGCGAGCAGGTGGGCGAGGTCGGCGACGGCGTGGCCGCGGATGCGGCAGGCTTCGACGTCGGGTATCGCGACCCGCCGGTACTGCTCCACCTCCGACACCGCGGACTGCACCGCCTCGAGCGCGGTGACCGTCCCCGACCAGGCTCTCGGGGGGTCCTGTTCGCCGACCAGGACCAGCAGCGACTCGGCGTTGCGGCGCATGCGGGTGGCGAGGTGGTCGAGCTCGAAGAGCTCACCGAGCGCGTCCGGGTCGATCTCCTGGCTCTCGAGCGTGGTGATCAGACCCAGTTGACGGCGGAGCAGGTTCTGGTTCCTGCGTCCGAGGTTGGCGAGGGACTCCGAGGTGTTGCGGCGCAGGGCGGCCTGCTCCACGGCGAGTCCCACAGCCGTGCGCTCCACGTTGTGCAGGGCGGCGGCGAGCCGGACGATCTCCTGGGCACTGCTGTGGCCCCCCGGTCCGTACGGCAGGGGCAGGGGCGGGGGCCGCCCGGTGCCGTCTGGATCGGCCTCCTGGATGCTTCGCACCGCCTCCCGCAGCCGGGTTCCCGCCACCTCGTCCGCCTCGTCGGCGAGGGCTCCGAGCGGCCGGGTGATGGAACGGGCGGACAGCAGCGCGAGGGCGGCCGCGACCACGACGATGAGGACGCCCAGGCCGATGAACCCCAGGAGCTGCCCGGTCGCGTCGTCGCTGAGTCGTCCGGCCCGGGCCTGTACGTCCGCACCGACGCGCTTCTGCACCGAGTAGAGGTCGTCGACGAGCACCGTCATGGACGTCCACCACTGTGCCGGGTCGACATCCAGTCGTGAACCGTCCGGGGCTGCCGCGGCGCGCTTCTCCAGGTCGAGGGCGCGCCGGGCCTCCCCGGTTTCGAACGCCTGCTTGAGGGCCTTCCGTTGAGCGGGGGTCGCCGACCGCTCGTACTGGCGCAGGGCGGCTGTGCGGGCGGCCCGCACCTCGGTGAAGTCCAGGTACTCGTCCCCGCGGAAACGTCCGGCCGCGAAGACGCCGTTGAGGGAGCCGCGTTCCAGCGCCACGGACTCGGTGGCGTCGGCGAGCGCCTGCAGCGTGCCCGTCCCGTCGGTCAGGGCCCGGTCGCCCCGGACCGCTCCGGCGGTGTCGGCGGACTGGGCGCGCACCAAGGCGGCGATCACCGTCGTGTAGAAGTCGAACGTCTCGGCGCGACGCGCCTGGCCCGTGTCGACCTCCGAGCGCACGACGGCCAGTCGGGCGAGCCGGTCGTCGGCCGTTTCCACGGCGGACTCGGTGTCGGCGTCGTCCTCGGAGAGCACCGCCGCGAGTGCGTCCCGAGCGGTGTCGGAACGCTTCCGCTGCGCGGCGAGATCGTCCCGGTACTGGTCGGCACCGCCCAACAGGCCGTTGGTCAGTCCTCGTTCGCGTTGCAACTCGTGGACGAGTGCCTGGACACCGAGGACCACGTCGATCCTGTCACGGGTCTCGCCGGCCGCGGCCCAGTCGGTACCCCGGTCCACGACCGCGAGACCGGTGAGCACCAGCAGGAGGCAGGTCGGTACGGCGAGCACGACGGTTACGCGCCCGCGGATGGTGCGCCAGCCGGGAATCAGGAGGGCCGGGCGCCGGGGAAGCGTCGGTAAGCTGAATGGGGTCGGTTCTGTGGACTTGGCATGCCGCTTCTCGGTCACGGACGCGACGTTAGGGACGTCTCGTCAGCACACCATTTCCCCTTCGTAAGAGACGAGTTGCACACGGCTCACGGAAGACGACCCCTGTCCCACGCGGGGCGTGACCGTTCAGCGGCGGCCGGGGGCGCAGGGCGTTGTCAGTGGTGGGCCCTAATGTTCCGGCCATGACGCGATCCGTACAGGCGTACGCCTACCTTCGTTCGTCGGCCGTGGAGCACACGGCGTCCGGCGCACTGCTCGGTCTGGAGACCAGTGGTGGACTGACGCCTGCGGGTCCGGCCGCCAACCCGGCATTCTTCAAGGGGTTCCTGACCTCTCCTCAGGCCGCGGCGGCAGGCCTGCTCGCCGTCGCCGACGTGGCGGCCGCCCGCTACTACCAGCGGCTGCTCCCCCGTTCACTCGATCCGGTGGTGACCGGCAACGGCGACCGGCTCCGGTTCGAGTCGTTCTCCGCCTGCTGCGGGGTGTACGCGCGGCTGGACGTGCTGACGGACGGTCTGGACGGCGACGACATCGGCCACGGCACCACCAATGTGGACGTCAACAACCCGCTGCGGGAGGCACTGTCCCGGATCGGCACCGGCGACCCGCTGCACATGAGGGTGGGGCCGGACGAGCTGGCCGTGACCACGCTCGACGGGCCGGTCGTGGAGAAGAAGGTGCCGCTGCCGGAGCGCTGGCTGCGGGGGTTCGCCGAGACCCAGGTGATCGTGTCCGGATTCGACCTGCGTGCCGAGCTGCCCGCCGCGGAGGCCGTCCGCTTCCTGCGCTCACTGCCGCGCGGCACGTCCCGTGGTACGCCGGGCGCCCAGTGGGTGGTGCCGGCGGGCCGGGCGCTGCGGCCCACCACCCGGCCGGTGCCGGGCGCGGTGTGCCTGCCCGGACCGGAGCGGCTGGCCGCCCTGCAGCGGGTGCTGCGGTACGCCACCGCGCTCCGTGTCTACGGGCCCGCGGTGACTGCGGGCAGCGCACCGACGTCGAGTGCCTGGGAGATCGTCCTGCCGGGGATGCGGCTGACGCTGACGCTGTCCCCCGACGCCTCCCGGGGCTTCTCCGGTGAGGGGGCCGTGCTGGAGGCGCTGGCCACCGACGAGGCCGCCGAGGACGCCGAACTGCTGTCGGTGCTGCTGGCCTGGGAGCCGCGCATCGACCCGGCGGACCTCGCCGTCGGCGCCGGTCTGACCGCCGAGCGCACGCGCGCCGCGCTGACCCGGCTCGGCACCGCGGGCCGGGTCGGCTACGACACCGCCGAGGCGGCCTACTTCCACCGCGAACTGCCCTACGATGCGGAGCGCGCCGAGAGGAACAATCCCCGGCTCCGTGCCGCCCGCGCGCTGCTGGGCTCCGGCGCGGTCACCCTTGACGCGGCGTCCGGTACGGCGACCGTCGCCTCCGACGACCACGTCCACCGGGTCCGCGAATCCGCGGGGGTGCTGAGCTGCACCTGCCCGTGGTGGGCGGAGTACCGGGGCGGGCGCGGGCCGTGCAAGCACGCCCTGGCCGTTCGGATGGCCCGCCGCGGCGCGGTCGGGACGGTCGCCGGAGGCGTGCGATGACGGGACACGACGTGCTGCTGACGGCCGTACGCACAGGGCGGCTCGACGACGTGCCAGGCATCCTCCGCGGGATGACGGATGCCGAGATGCGGGCGGCGCTGCCCGAGTTGAAAACCGTCCGCAAGGAGTTCGCGGCGGCATCGTGGACCGATCGGGTGCCCGAGCGGATGAAGGCGCTGTGGGCCGCCGGTGCCGCATGCCAGTCCGGGGCCGCGGCGACGGCGCAGTGGATCGCGGCGCGTGACTTCCGGTGGCTGGGCGGCCGCCGTGATCCGGTGCCGGTGCTGCTCGACGCGATCGGCGGCCGGCCGCCGGAGTGGACCGCCGATGTCGCGCAGCGCCTGGCCGACCGGTCGGCGTCGGTGGCGGACCAGTACCCGCTGATAGCCGAGCTGGTGCGGCGGTCCGGGCTCCGCATCCGGCCGACGGAAGGGTTCGTGTGGTCCTGGATGAACCAGGCGATCAGGCCCATGGGCGGCCATTGGCCCGGCGGCGAGCGACTGGCCGCGGTGCTGCGGGACGACCCGTTCCTGCCGTGGATGCTGCCCCATCTGTTCGAAACGGACGGCGTCGGATCGCTCCTGGGCCAGAAGGTGTGGCTGGGAGAGGACCGGCCCGACTCCACCACGTTCGTGGAGGCCCTCGGCCTCCTCGCCGCCGAGGGGTTCGTGGACCGGCGGATCCTGATCGAGGGCTCGGTGTCCAGGCTGCTGCGCGGCGGCCGCCCGGGCGAGCTGCGGGGCTTCCTCGTACTGCTGGACCGGCTGCGGCCCACGCTGGAGGAGCTGCGTTCCCGTACCGACGACTGGGTGCGGCTGGCGTGCGACGCGCCCTCGCCGGTGCCGACCCGGGCCATGGCGGTGCTGCGGAAGCTGTCGGACGACCGTCTGCTGAGCGGCTCGCAGCTGGAGGAGTGCGCGCGGGGCGTGCTGTTCCGCCCGGAGAAGTCCCTCGTCACGTCGATGCTGACGCTCTTGGACCGGGAGATGCGGCGGGACGCCGGCCGGGCGGAGGCCCTGCTGCCGCTGCTCGGTGACGCCTTCGGGCACCCCTCGGCCGCGATACAGGAGAAGGCCCTGGAGCTGGCGGCGCGATACGCGGACGGCCGTGTCACGGACACGGCGCGCGCGGCGCTGGCCGACGCGGCGGTCGTCCTGGTGCCGGTCCTCCGCCCGCGGGCCTGCGAGGTGTTCGGCCTGCCCGTGCCGGAGGACGAGGTCCCGCCGTACGAGGAGGCGCTGCCGGCCGTCCGTGACATCCCCCGGCTCGCACCGCCCCTCGGGAGCGCGGCGGAAGTGGCCGAGGAGGTCGGTGTCGCCCTGCACGGCCGGCAACAGCTGCAGGATTCACCCCGGTTCGAACGGACACTGGACGGACTGGTCCGGTTCGCCCACCTGGACCGGGCGGGGCTGGCCGAGGCTCTGCGCCCCGTCGTGCAGGCCCATGCCTGGACGGGGCGCCCCGACTGGTACGAGTATCTGCCGGACGGTCCGGCCCCGGTCGTCGCGGCCGTGCTCGGCACCGCGCGGCTGACCGCCCTCGACGAGGCACAGGAGCCCACCGGTTACGGCTGCCCGCACATCCCCCTCTCGGGTGTGCCGAGGGCCCGCCTGCGCGAGGCCGCGCGGCGCATCGTCGCCGGGCACACGGTGCCGTTCCTGCTGGCCACGCCCACATGGGAGTCGGGCGTTCTGGAACCGCTCGACCTGGTGTCCCGGCTCGCGGAGTACCGGCGGCTGGATGTCCGTGTCGGTCCCGTCGACTTCGACCAGGCCCTGCTGCGGGTGCGTCCCGACGAGTCCGCGGCCCCGGCGGCGGAGGCCCTCGGCACCGAGGAGGGGCGGCGGCTGGCGCGATGGCTGCGCTCGGGCGGGCTGCCGCAGAACCGCGGCGTGCACACCCTGGAGCCGACCAGGACCGTGACCGAACGCGGCTGGTCCTACCCGCGCACCGTGCCGGCCCGGGTCGACGTCGCGATGCCGGGGTTCCCGCAGCTGGAGGACGGCTTCTCCGAACCCTTCCGGCGCCTCGGTCGTCCCTACGCCCAGGGCACGCACCGCTGCTGGCACCAGGCCACCGAGGGACAGCACTGGCTCGCGGTCCTCCCGGGGCTGCGGGACGAGGTCGCGGCGCGGATGGTGGGGGTGATCGCAGCGGGCGCGGAGGACGCCGTCCCGTACGCGGCCCCGTTCCTCTCCGCCCTCGCCGAGGCGGAAGGCCCCGCCGGGGCGGTCGTCCACCTCGCCGTGGCCTGCGGTCTGGGCAACCGTCGCGCCGAGGACCGGCTGGCCGCCGTCGACGCCTTCCTGGTCCTCGCCGCCCGCGGCGATCTCGACCCGGCCCTGCTGGGCCGCGAGACGGCCGGGCTGGTGGCGCTCGGACTGCTCAAGCCCAACCGTCTGGCGGACGCCCTCGGCAGCGCCGCCCGCACCGGCGCCCGGCAGACGGTCGGCATCGTTCTCACGGCCGCACTCCCAGCCGTCCTGGCCGCCACCGGGAACGAGACCCCGGTCCCCCGTGGACTGGCCGACCTGCTGACGGTCGCGGCGGAGTGCGCGGAGGAGTCCCGCACCGGCACCCCGATCCCGGCGGTCGAAGCGCTTGCGGACCGCCGGGGCTCCTCCCAGTTCCTCAAGGCGGCACGCCGCCTGAGGGACGCCTGGCCGAAGACGACGGCCTGACGTCCACTCATGCCGCCGTCGGGCCAGGAGGGTCACTGCCGAGGTGACGGGCCCGGCGGCGGCGCGGGCGACGACCGAAGGCCGTCGACACCATCGACCGCATCCTCACCCGAGCCGAGAAGACCAGCCCCGGAACAAGCCGCCCTGCGTGTTGCGACCATCCGCGACCACATCCGCCAGGTCCGCGAGGCTGTCCACCGGCTCCGCTCCCCCGCGCTCCCGGCGTTCGGCGCTGCGACCGACCGGCCACGGACCGGACGCGCGACCACATTGCGACCACCATGGACCCGGACACACCGAACGCCGCCCTCCCATAGTTGGGAGAACGGCCTCCGACCTGCTGAAAGCATGGTCGGGACGACAGGATTCGAACCTGCGACCCCTTGACCCCCAGGAGTGAGGGTCAAGGGTATTTTCTGGATACAGCAGACTTGATCCAGCCGCAGAGAGTGCAGGTGACGGCCCGTCGTGCACCATCGTGCGTGCCGTGTGGTCCCCAACTGGTCCCCCACTCACGTCCGGGCTCAGCCTCATGCCCATCCACGATCAAGGCCGTCACACCGTCCAGCACAACCTGACGAAGTACTACCAGGGGGTGTCAGGTCCCTCGGGGTGGGCAAGGAGGAGCGGCAAGCTCAGCCGGGCGTCGGGGTGCATCCGGAGCAGGTGGTGCACCACCCCGGAGAGGCCGGGGAGCAGCCCCGGTGCGAACGCTTCCTTGGCGAGGCCGCCGACCGGACCGCGCTGCTCGATGCCGGTGATCAACTCCGCGTCGGCCTGGGCGGCGGAGGGACCCTCGTACCCCTTCAGGCCGCGCAGGTGGTGGAGGAGCTCCCAGAGTCCGAGGTCACCGTGGCAGAGGGTGTGGCTCCAGCCGAACCCCTCGCGGAGGCCGGCCGGCCCCGAGCGGAGGGCGGTGTCCAGGTACCGGGGATCGCCCGTGCGCCGGTGGAGGTCGACGGCCGCCAGGCCGATGCCCGTACTGCCATGGCACCACGCGGTGGGGAAGTCGACGTCTCCTCCGATCCGCGCGTCGGCCCAGGCGCGTTCCTCCGGCACGTACAGCGACTCCTCGAAGTCGTGGGCCAGGGTGCCGAGTTCGTGCCATCGGCGCCGGTCGGCCGGGCTCCCGGCAGCGGACAGGGCGAGCCGGGTGAGTGCCCACCCGGCACCGGTGGCGCCATGGGCGAATCCGCCGATGCCCTCGGGGAACATCAGCGTGGACCACCGGGCTCCGCGGTCGTCGACGACCGCGCTCCGTTCCAGCTGCCGCCCGGCCTCTGCGGCGACGTCCAACCACCGCTCCTCGCCCGTGAGTTCGGCGAGATCGAGCAGCGGGACCGGTATGCCGGCCGCACCGCTGAGCACGTCGAGCGCCCGGTCCTCGGCGAGGATCTCCGGGGTCAGCAGCGCGGCCCTGGCGCGGGCGCGGTCGAGGAGCCCGGGCGTGCCGAGGAGGCGGTGCAGTACGCTCCAGGTCCACACCTGCGAGGCGATGCCGGTGAAGGCTCCGAGCGGCCGGGTCGGCGTGGTGTCCTCGGTGGCGGCCAGCACTTCCAGGGTGCCGGCCAGCACGGATTCGGCATCGGCCACCGGATCGGCTCGGCCGGCCCGCTGCTCCCGCAGGTGCTCCGCGAGGGCCACCGCCACGCCGCCCTGCCCGGTGTAGAGGTCCGCGCCGAGCGGGCGGATCGCCCAGCCGTAGTCCGTGAGCACCGGACTGATCCAGGTCGCGGTGGCGTCGGCGCCGCGCACGGCGGCCGCGCAGATGGTCCGCACGACCTCGGCCGCCAATGTGCGCCGCCGCCTGTCCAGGTCCTCGGTGTGCGGCGCACGGGCGGGCGTGCGTACCCGGTCGGGAAGCCGGCGTTCGTTCAGGTAGGCGCCGACCAGGGCGCTGCGGATGGTGTCCCGCTCACGGGTGAGGTCCGCGCGCCGCCACCCCGTCAGGAAGGCGTCCAGCCGCTGTGCGTCCACCCGCTCGCCGAACGCGGGGATGTCCCCGACCAGGAGGTCCGCGATCTCCTGGTCGATCACCGCCGGTTCGCGTGGTGCTCCCGGGGCGGCAAGGGCGTTGCGGTGGAGGATGTCCCGGGCCCGTGCCAGGGCGGCGTCGGGGTCGTGCAGCGAGGCCGGGTGCCAGAGCATCCGGCCGATGTCCGTGTACGTCTGGGTGGGCCGCCGGATCCTGCGGACCCGGCATCCGTCGAACACCCGCAACAACGCGTCGAGCCGACCGTCCGCGTCGAGCCCGGCGAGGGCTTCGGTGAGCCCGTCGAAGCCGGCCAGGACCTGGTCCCAGTGGCGGATCAGTACGGGCTCGGGGCTGGGGTGGTTGCGGGCCGCCGGCAGGTCCACCACGCCGATCTCCATCCGGGCGGTGTCCCGTCCGCCGTCCGCGATGACCGGGACGCGGATCTGCGGCTGCTGACCGGGCAGGCCGCCGGCGGCCGAGAGGTCCACGCCGGCGAGGGCGTAGCCGTCGGTGCGGAGCGGGAGGATGCCGGTGCGCAGCACGGTGTTGCGGATGGTCCGGGCCGCCCGGTCCACGGCGTCGCCGCGCCCGCTCGGCGGTACCTCGACGTCGGGGGTGAACAGGGCTTCGGCGTCGACCACGGCGGGCACCGGACCGTGGGCCACCAGGTTCTCGGCGTGCAGGTCGGTCCCGCCGAGGAGGCGCATCACCGCCAGCCAGCCGCCCAGGGCACGGTAGAAGCGGGCGAGTTCCGCCTCGTCCCGGCAGTAGTCGTGACCAAGGTGCTCGGCCCAGCCGTAGCCGTCCTGGACCACGACCCTCGGCACGCCCAGGTCCTCGGCGCCGGGGACGGCGGCGACGAAGGAGCGCAGCGCCGCGTCCACGTCCACGGGCCGCGGCTTGTACATGACGCCGGCGGTGTCGAAGACCAGCCGGGCCACCGCCCGGCCCCCGTGGTGGGTGTCCCCGCGGGCGAGCTCCAGGGTGCGCAGTGGTCCGGGGTCGCCGCCGAGCAGGTCGGCGACGGCGCGCCGGTCCGCGGCGAACCGGGTACCGAGCTCCATGGCGCCGTCGATGAGCAGGCGCCCGGAGGCGAAGGCCCGTCGACGCAGCGCCGGATAGCGCCGGTGCAGGGTCTCGAAGAATCCGGGGGCGGAGGCGTTCAGGAGGAAGGCGTCCCATCGCGTGGACGGGTCCGCGCCGGGCAGGCCGCCGGCCAGGGCGGCGGCCCGCAGTTCGAGCAGGAGCACCCGGTTGAGCCGGAGCTGGAGGGTGCGGCGGAGGGCTTCGCGCGTGGCCTCGCGCAGGACCTCCCGCTCGTCGGAGGCCAGCCCGGCCGTCCCCGGGATCCGCTCGTCCAGCTCCGCGAACAGCGGGGCCGCGAAGGCGTCCACCGGGCCGGCGAACCATCCCTCGGGCGGCGGTCCGTCGGCCGGGCGGGCCGCTGCCACCGGTTCCACCATGCTGCTTCCTCTCCTGACGGCTGGGGGTTCCCCGGGTGGTGGGGGGGGGGGGGGGGGGGGGGGGGGGAGGGGGGGGGGGAGGCCCGCAACGGGGCCCCCACCGGTGCGGACGGGCCGGGGCCCCGGAAGGGGGGGGGAGCCGGGGGGCAGGGGGACCGGGGGGGGGGTGGGGGGGGGGGGGGGGTTTTTTTGGGTTCCTTCTGTTGGGTGGGGGGTCCCCGGGGGGGGCCCGGCAGGACCCGCGGGTCCGGCCGGCGCGGGCCGGGGAACCCATGAGGGCTCCCCGGGTGGTGCGTCCGGTGCCGTACGGCGGTTCGTCAGCAGCAGTAGCTGTGCCACGAACCGGTGCAGCTGCTGCACCCGGTGAACAGCGCCTCGGTGCCGTCGGTCAGCGCGGCCTCGCCGGCCGCACCGCCCACGTAGAGCGGGCCGGCCGGGTTGTCAGCACCGAAGGCCGTCTCGGCACCCTGGAGCCAGGCGATGACCATCTCGTCCGTATGCGTCGTGGACATGACAGACATGGAGTTCCTCCTACGAATCGCCGGAAGTGCACGGGGCTACAGAATCCACCGGAAGAGGTCCATCCGGGATCTCCCAGAACCGGCCAATCGTCGAGCGGGAATCCGGGCACGCCCGGCCCGCTCCGGAGATCGCCGTCGCACGGCCGGGCCCGCGGCCGCCGACCGGCGCACCGAGGACTCGATCCATGATGGCGGGCGGTGTCCGCCCGTGCGCGTCCCCGTCCGGCGAGACCACCGTGGGGCCCCGAGGGGGACGGCGACGGCGCCTGTCAAGAGGCGCGGCCCACGCACATCCGGCCATTCACGCCCTGGGTGGTATCTCGGTCCGCGCCGCAGCCGACCGCGAGGAGTTCGGCATACGCCGTGGCCGCCCTTCGTACATACGAGACGCGGGGCGGCGACGGTCGGTCGTACACGTGCGGTCGGCTACGGCATCGCGGTCTTCCGGATGCCACGCCCGTGGGTGGCCACGTACAGCCCGCGGCCGTCCGGGCTCGGGGCCAGGTAGAGGGCCGCTGCCATCGGCAGCTTGCCGGTGGCAGTACCGGGCTGAACGGCCGGGTCGTTGGTGAGGTCCGCGAAGAAGTGGAAGCGGGGGTGGGGCTCACGCAGAGCGGCCACAGCCGCCCCCGCGCATCGGCGTTCGGCGATGCGAGCGCCCTTGCGCGGCGGCCGCGGTCTCAGGGGTGACGGCGGTCAGCTGCAGGCGCCCTCACTGGAGGTCGCGCGGGAAAGGTAGAAGGCGAGCATGTCCGGGCCGGGCGGCGGCAGGTCCTCGGATCCCGGAAAGACCACGGGCGGCTGCTCATCCGGAGTCAGTGTGACGCGGACGCAGTACTCGGTCTCGGTGTCCTCGGTGCTGACCGTGTAGCCGCCGTCCTCCTCCTTGTGTGTGTCGACGCCGTGCCCGGGTCCGGTGCCGCTCTCCCGGATCGCCTCGGCGATCAGGAAGCCATGGTCGCCGTCCAGGCTCGTGTAGTGCCGTTTTCCGTCCAGGTCCGCGACGCCCTGTTCGACAGCGTCGCGGAATTCGCCCTCGCTCCACGTCGACTCGGCCCGCATGCCGAACAGCACGCCGAACGCGATGAGCGGCGTCAGGATGATGAGTGCGAGACCGACCGGGTTGCGGTGGTTGTAGACGTACCGGCTGGTTCCCCACCTGCTCCTGATGAAGACCGGCTCCTCGCTCACCGCGGCACCCGCAAGCCGCCGATGAAGGCCGTCCGGGCCTCCGTCCGGAGCGCGAACTCCGGGACGTCGGCGGTGTGGACAGGGACGCCCTCGGCCCGTGCGGCCGGTCCGGGATGGGCTCGGCCGGAGTGAAACGAGAATCCACGGCGAGAAGCGGTCGTCATGGCGCAACTGTATCGGCGAGGGTCATCCCATCGGTGATCGGCCTGTCCGGGACGACGACCGCTCGGGCCGGCCGAGAAGAGCGAGGTGAACGTCACCGTCCTGGGGCCGAAGTCGCGACGTCGCCCTTGGCGTTGTCGTCGTTCAGGGAGGCGCTCAGACCCCGGTCCACCGTACGCCGGACCGCGTCACCGGCGACCGGAATGGGGGTCAGCAGTCCGCTCACCAGCCCGCGCACCCACCGATCGGCGACAGACCAGCCGTTGAACCCCGCCCGAAGCACATCTTGACCGGGTCAAGGTACGCTTCGCCCCGGTCGAGTGCGCCGGTCGCCAACCGGTCCCCAAGAACGATCAAGGGGCCGTTTCAGATTGCTCTGAAACGGCCCCTGACCTGCGACTCTTTCGAGTCGGGACGACAGGATTTGAACCTGCGACCCCTTGACCCCCAGTCAAGTGCGCTACCAAGCTGCGCCACGTCCCGATGTCCGTCTGACCTGGGGTTTCCCCCGCGGACGGACAAGAGAACCATACCCCACTCACGGAAGTGGCCGGACGTGCCCCGCCCGTACGGTGGCGCCCGGCGGGCGGGAAGGACCGGGCGACGAGGGACAATCGGGGCATGACAGCTGTGCGGAGGGACCGGGACGCGGAGGGGCGGGCACGCAGTGCGCGGCCCCGGGACGGGCTGGGGCGGCCGCTGCCGTACGGGACGCCGGGGGTGGACCGGCAGCCCGAGGGCGTGGTGCGCACACCGGACGAGACGGTCCGTGAGGCGCAGCGGCTGCTCGACGCCGGCATGCCGTTCCATGCGCACGAGGTGTTCGAGGACGCCTGGAAGACACGGCCCCGGGACGAGGCCGCGCTGTGGAAGGGGCTGGCGCAGCTCGCCGTGGGGTTGACGCATGCGGCCCGTGGCAATGCGACCGGTGCGGTGGCGCTGCTCTCCCGGGGTGCGGAGTCGATCGCCGCCTTCGGCGAGGCACGGCCGTACGGGATCGATGTGGACGGGCTCACCCGGTGGGCCGGTGAACTGGCGTCGCTGGCCGACCGGGTCCGCGGTCCGGTCTCCGCCCCTGAGCAGGCTCCGCGGCTCACCGGCTGATACACCCGCTCTGCGTTCACCGGCCGAGGAGGACCACCTCGAGGGTGCGGGGCCCGTGCACGCCCTCGACGCGGTCGAGTTCGATGTCACTGGTGGCCGAGGGGCCGGAGATCCAGGTCAGCGGACGTGCCGGATCGAGGCGCCCGAGGGCCTGCGGCACGGACGCGACGACCTGGTCGGGGACGCGGACCACACAGATGTGGTGGTCGGGCACGAGGGTGATACGACGGCGTCCCTGGTCGGGTCCGCCGTCGAGGACGACGGTCCCGGTCTCGGCGACGGCCAGCGCGCAGCCGGTGACGACGCTGTCGGCGGCGTCGAGTTCGTACGGCGTGCTCCCGGCGTGGTCCTGCATGAGTTCGGTGCCGGCCGGGATCCAGTGGGGCGGCAGGCCGGGGGGCACGAGCACGGTCCGGGAGCCGTGGTCCGCGAGGAGCCGGGCCATGAGGCGCGGCAGCCCGGCCTCGTCCGTGCGATGGACGAGGGCACGGTATTCGGCGAGGTTCCCGGCGAGCAGGTCGACCGCCTCGGCGGGTGTGCGGCTGCCGTGCTCGGTGAGGTAGTCGCGTACGACGATGTCGTCGTCGGCCGGCCGGGGTGCCTCGGCGAGGGCACGGCGGATCCGGCCGAGCACGCGATCCCGGCTGTTCATCGTGGGTCCTCCCCGTCGCTCACTGTGGTTGCCGTGGGCCCCTCCTCCGGTCGCCCACCGTAGGTTCCTTCCGCCGCTCGTCCTGGGCCCGCGGCTCATCGGGGGGTTCCTCCGCCGCGTTCCCGGCGCCACCAGTCGCGGAACGGTTCCGCGGGCAGGCCGGGCAGGTCGCGGGTACCGGTCCAGGCGCGGCCGGGTCCGGGCAGCCGCCGGGGGACGATGCGGCGGCTGCGGGAGGCGAGCCTCAGGCCGGCGCGCAGCGCGCCGGGGTGGTCGAGGACCCTTCGGGCGGCGCGCAGGGCGGCGCGTTCAGCGGCGTGGCCCCGGGCGGGCGCGAGAGTGACCTTGGTGCCGTTCCGGGTCACCGGGCCGCCCTCGGCGACGCGTTCACGCAGGTGGACCAGGACTTCGGGGATGTCGATGGCGACCGGGCACACGTCGTAGCAGGCGCCGCACAGCGTCGAGGCGTACGGCAGGGACGCGTCGATCTCCGAGGCGGTGCCGCGGAGTTGGGGGCTGAGGATCGCGCCGATCGGTCCGGGATACACGGATCCGTAGGCGTGGCCGCCGGCCCGCTCGTAGACGGGGCAGACGTTCAGGCAGGCCGAGCAGCGGATGCAGCGCAGGGCCTGACGGCCGGTGCGGTCGGCGAGGGTGTCGGTCCGGCCGTTGTCGAGGAGGACGAGGTGGAAGGTCCGCGGGCCGTCCTCCTCGCTGGTGCCGGTCCACATGCTGGTGTAGGGGTTCATGCGTTCGGCAGTGGAGGAGCGGGGCAGGGTCTGGAGGAAGACCTCCAGGTCGCGCCACGTGGGGACGACCTTCTCGATCCCGGCGACGGAGATGAGCGTCTCCGGGAGGGTCAGGCACATCCGGCCGTTTCCCTCGGATTCGAGGACGACGAGGGTGCCGGTTTCGGCGACCATGAAGTTGGCGCCGGAGATGCCGACCTTGGCGCGCAGGAACTTCTCCCGCAGATGGAGACGGGCGGCTTCGGCGAGTTCGGCCGGGCTGTCGCCGAGGCCGTCCGGCGCGGGCCTGCCCCAACGTCCCATCCGTTCACGGAAGATGTCCCGGATCTCGGCCCGGTTGCGGTGGATGGCGGGGACGAGGATGTGGGAGGGGCGGTCGTCGCCGAGCTGCACGATCAGCTCGGCGAGATCGGTCTCGTAGGCGGCGATGCCTGCGTCGGCGAGGGCTTCGTTGAGGCCGATCTCCTGGGTGGCCATCGACTTGACCTTGACGACCTCGGTCTCGCCGGTGGCTCTGACGAGGGCGGTGACGATGCCAATGGCCTCGTCGGCGTCGGCCGCCCAGTGCACGGTGCCGCCGGCGGCCGTGACGGCTGCCTCCAGTCGTTCCAGGTAGCGGTCCAGGTGACGGAGGGTGTGGTCCTTGATGCGCCGGCCGGCCTCGCGGAGCTGCTGCCAGTCGGCGAGTTCGGTGACGGCCCTGGCCCGTTTGTCGCGGATGGTGTGGGTGGCGTGCCGGAGATTGGCACGCAGTACGGGATCACGCACCGCCCCGGCGGCGGCCCGGGGGAAGGCCGGCATCCCGACGAAGGTGCCGCTCATGCGAAGGGCTCCTGTTCCGTGGCGGCCAGGATCTCGGCGATGTGGAGGGTACGCAGCGGTGCGTCCTGGCGGCGCAGGATGCCGTCGAGGTGCATCAGGCAGGAGTTGTCGCCGCCGCACAGCACATCGGCACCGGTGCCGAGTGCGTGGCGTACCTTGTCGGCGCCCATGGCGGTGGACACGTCGGCGTTCTTGACGGCGAAGGTGCCGCCGAAGCCGCAGCACTCCTCGGCGCCCGGCAGCTCGACGAGTTCGAGCCCCGCGACCGCCTCCAGCAGCCGTCGCGGGCGGTCGCCGAGGCACAGCGCGCGCAGTCCGTGGCAGGACGGGTGGTACGTCACGGTGTGGGGAAAGCAGGCGCCCACGTCGGTGACGCCGAGGACGTCGACGAGGAACTCGGTGAGTTCGTAGGTGCGCGGGGAGAGGGAGGCGGCGATACCGGCCAGTTCGTCGCCGCGGCCCTCGGCGGCGGCGAGGCGGCCCATCCGGGGGTAGTGGTCGCGGACCATGACGGCGCACGATCCGGAGGGTGTGACGACGTACTCGTAGCCGTCGAAGGCGCGGCCGGTCCGGCGCATCAGCGGTTCGGCCTCGTGCCGGTAGCCGGTGTTGAACTGGGGCTGGCCACAGCAGGTCTGGGCCTCGGGGAAGTCCACGTCGACGCCGAGCCGTTCGAGGAGTCTCACGGTGGCGATGCCGGTCCTCGGGTACAGCGCGTCGTTGACGCAGGTGACGAACAGTGCGACGCGCATGGTCGGAGGATATGCCGTCGCGCCGTCCGGGGTCGGCAGGGTGAGCGGACGTCCTGCGCGGGCGTGGGCCGGGCGTGCGTCGCGGCACAGCCTCTCGACGGGAACAGGTGTCCGGGCCACACTGTCCGGCATGCCACTGAAGATCGCCGTGTTCGGAGCCGGCAGCATCGGCTGTCACGTGGGCGGGAGCCTGGCGGCTCACTGCGACGTCACACTCGTCGGACGCCCCGCCGCCATGGACGTGCTGCGGCAGCGGGGTCTGCGCCTCACCGGGGGCGGACGGCCGTCGGCCCACGTCCCCGCGGACGCGCTGCGCACCGCCACCGGCCCCGAGGCAGTGGCCGGCGCCGATGTGGTGCTGGTGACGGTGAAGTCCGCGGCCACCGCGGATGCGGGGCGGTCCCTGGCACCGCACCTCGCGCCGGGCGCGCTGGTGGTCAGCTTCCAGAACGGTCTCCACAACCCGGAGGTGCTGCGTTCCGCCCTGCCGGGCACGACCGTGCTGGCGGGCATGGTCCCCTACAACGTGCTGCAGACCACGCCCGGCACGTTCCACCAGGGGTCGGGCGGCGCGCTGATGCTCGACGATGTGCGGGCCGCCGGGCCGCTCGTACGGGCCCTGCGCGAGGGGGGCCTGTCGGTGCAGCCGCGTGGCGACATGCGCGAGGTCCAGTACGCCAAGCTGCTGATCAACCTCAACAACGCCGTCAACGCGCTGTCGGGCCTGCCGCTGCGTGACGAGCTCGGGCAGCGGGCCTACCGCCGGTGTCTCGCACTCTGCCAGAGGGAGGCCCTGGCGGCGTTCCGCGCGGAGGGCGTGGCGCCGGCCCGCCTCGGTCCGCTCCCTGCGGCCGTCACCCCGTTCGTACTGGGGCTCCCGGACGGTGTCTTCCGGCGCCTGGCTGCGTCGTCGTTCCGTATCGACGCCAAGGCCAGGTCGTCGACCTGGGAGGACCTGCAGCGCGGCCGGCCCACCGAGATCGACACCCTTCAGGGCGAGATCGTGGCTCTCGCGGCGCGTCATGGCCTCCGTGCGCCCGCCAATGCCCGCCTCATCGACCTCGTGCGCGAGGCCGAATCCGCGCCGGCGGGCACGGCACGGTGCTGGCCGGGGCCCGAACTCCTGGCGGAACTGGCCTCGGCGGCGGCAGTCGGCTGACCCTCGGTCACGGGCCGTCAGGGGACTGCGCCGCGATCGCCGCGATCGCCGCCGTCTCGCCCGGTGCGGCCTCCCTCGACGGGCGGCGCGGTCGCCAGGAGGACGCCCACGCCCACCCCGAGGCCGAGGAGGAACACGAGGGCCTTGGCGAATCCGCTGTCCGCGGCCCGCATGAGGAGGCCCGCGACCGCAACGGCCGCCGAGAAGCCGAGCACTCCCAGGGCAGCGCGCAGCCGGGCCCGCCCGGCCGGCGTACTCATTCCGGACGCTCCTGTGCCCGGTCGTCGTCTCCGCCCATGACAGCCCCCGTTCGGCCACGGCTCGTCCCTTCTCAGCATGGGCGCGCCGAGGCGGCGGGGGCAACCTCCTGGCACGGACGGTTTCGCGGCGAACCCGCCCCGATCGTCGGGTGGTTGGTCCGAAGTGCGGGCCCGGTCGGCGGAGACTGCAGGGTGGGCTTCCGGCCGCCGCGCCACGGGGTGAACGCGTGCCGGCCGGGCGCCACCGAACGGCCACCGCCGTGATTGCGCTCGCGGTCCACGGCACGGACGGTGGATGCCCCAAGCGCGGCGACGGCGTGCCGGCCGGAGCGCCACCGATGACCGATGACCAGTGACCACCGCCGACGACCGCAGTCGCAGACGGCCGCCTTGACCGCCTGTCACCGCGGCCGACGATCACCACGGCCGACGATCACAGTCGCCTGCCCCTACCGTCTACCGTCAGAGACGTTCACCGCTGCCGGACGCGGACCGGTCCGCGTCCCGTCCGACGCCGGACCCGGCCTCCCGTCCGGCCTCGCGCCTCGACCGCCGGGCCGGGCCACCGCGCCACCACCGGCCGGCGACAGCTCACCCTTCGCGGGACGCGTTCCCGCCCGACGCGGTGGCACCCGAGGCTCTGGCACCCGGCGTCCCGGACGTACCCTCGCTCCCGTCCAGATCGTCCACGAGGATGGCCTGGACGGGGCAGGCGGCCGCGGCACGCGCCACGTACTCCCGCTGCTCGTCCTCGGCCTCCGGGTTGTAGAGCAGGGCCTCCTCGCCGTGCATGGAGAAGACGTCGGGAGCGAGGAACGCGCACTGCGCGTATCCCTGGCAGCGGTTGAGATCTACGACAAGTCTCATCCAGGATCCGCCTTTCGAGTGGCCCGCTCAACCCGCGTGCCCGGTGCTTCGCGGCTCGCGGGCACGCGCGGGCGGTCATGTTCCCGAAAGCCACACTGGGAGAGCGGTCACGGTTCCGCGCGCCGGGGCCGCCGGAAGGGTGAACGGGTCACGGCGTCCCCAGGGTCCGGGGCCGGGCGCGTCGCGCCGACACGACGATGTACACGCTGATGACCAGCGCCCAGGAGGGGAAGACCAGCTCGGACCACGGGAAGTTCGAGCTGATGAACAGCAGTACCAGGGCGACGAGGTAGCCGAGCACGGCGAGCGGGCGCGGCAGGACCCCGATGCGGTGTCCGATGGTCGAGGTCGAGAAGACGAACACCGCGGCCATCCGCATCGCGTACGTCATCATCAGGGTGTACGCGAAATGGCGGCCGAAGTCCCCGGCCGCCAGTCCGGTGCCGCCCAAGGCGGAGGTGTCCAGCACGAGGACGCCCCCGGCCGCGGCGGCCGCCCCGAACAGCGTCGCCACGAAGACCAGGCCACTGCCGAGGAACACCGTGGCGACGAACTTGTCCTCGGCGGTGCCGACCCACGCGCGCAGCGCCCCCATGAACCACAGGAAGAAGATGCCCGCGAAAGGCACCAGTTCGAGCGCGGCCTGCACCGCGCGGCGCCGCGTGGGGTCGTCGGCACCGGCCGTGACCCCATCGGCGCCCTCGGGGATCCCCAGGCGCACCAGCACGATCGCGGCCGCCACCAGTACCGCGAAGATGATCCCGGCCACTCCGGCCGCGCGGGGCGTACGCAGCGCTTCGGTCCTCGACTCCATGAACGGCTCGCTCTCTGTCCCTCCGGCATCCGGCCGCTCCTCCGGCATCCGGCTCGCCGGCGCATCGCTCACGCAAGCACGCAAACAGCCGCACGCGGCCGGCGCCACCGGGGCGGCCCCGGGGAGTGACACGCACGGCGCGAGGGGGCGGCGGCACCGAGGAGGCACCGTCGGCGCGCGCCGGGCACGGCCACCGTGCGCCCCGGTCCCGGCCGTGGCGTCGGCGTTGTCCCGGGCGCCGGTTCGGCTGGAATGGCGTCATGACTGTCTCGGTGGTCCTGTACACCTCCGACCTGCGGCTGCACGACCATCCGCCGCTGCGCGCAGCCCTGGCCGGGGGACGCGAGGTGGTCCCGCTCTTCGTCCGGGACAGCGCCGTCGACGCGGCGGGCTTCGCCTCCCCGAACCGGCCGGCCTTCCTGGCGGAGGACTCGGCGGTGCGGCCGTCCACGAGCCGTGGAGGCTGGACGCGTTGGAGCGCGCCCGTTACGACTACCCCGACCCGCTGGTCGCGCTCTCCGACGGCCTCGCCCGGTTCCGCAAGGCGCGGGGCCTCGACTGACGGTCCGCAAGGCGCGGGGCCTCGACTGACGGTCCGCCGAGCACGTCGCCGTCACCACACGATGCGATTTATAGGTCATCTGACCTATAGTTGCGCCATGACCGATGAACTCCGTCACGACCCCTCAGGCCCCGTCCTCATCACCGGCGGCTACGGAACGGTCGGCGCCGAGATCGCCCGCATGGTCGCCGCCGACCTTCCGACCCTGCTCACCGGCCGTTCGCCCGAACGGGGCCGCGCACTCGCGTCGGAGCTCGGTGGCGAGGCACGCACCTGGGACCTCGCCGCCCCGGCCGCGTTCCGCGCGGACGTACGGGCCGTCATCAGCGCGGTGAACGACCCCGACGACCGGGTGCTCCGGGCGGCGGTGTCGGGCGGCGTCCCGTATGTGGACATCACCCGGTGGACCGCGCGGCTCCAGCGCGCGGTCACCGTGGCCGCACTGATCGGCCCCACCTCCCCGGTCCTGCTGTCCTCGGCCTGGATGGGCGGGGTGAGCAGCCTGGCCGCAGCATCCCTGGCGGCCGGCCTGGGCGGCGCCGAGCAGGTCGACATCGCCGTACGGTGGGACATGGCCGACCGGGCCGGCGCGGACTCGGTGGAGTTCATGGACCGGCTCGGCATCGCCTTCGAGGTGGTCGACGGCGGCCGACGTCGGCTCGCGTCGCCCCTCACGGACGCCCGCACGGTCCGTGTCGGTGACACGCCCGTGCGCGTCGCCCGGATGGACACCCCCGAGCAGTTCACCCTTCCGCTGACCCTCGGCACCACGACCGCGGCGACCCGCATCGGTTTCAGCTCCGTCGCCGCCACCCGCGCCCTGCTCGCGCTGCGGGGCACCGGCTTCTTCCGCTGGGCCGGTGGAGAGCGGTGGGCACCGGCGCGTAGGGCGCTGCTCCACTCCCCCGGCGAGGGCGGCTCCGCCCGGCTGCGGGTCGAGGTCTCCCACGAAGGACGCCGCCTCGCCGCCACCGTCGGCGACCCGCGCGGGCAGAGCCACCTGACCGCGGTCGGCGCACTCCTCGGACTGCACCGGGTGCTGGGCACCGACGGGGCCCTGCCGCCACAGGGGGTGGTGTTCCCCGAGCAGCACCCCGACCCCTCGGCGGCGGTCCGGCGGATGACAGACCACGGCGTCACCTTCGACCTCGACCGGGCCGGGGTCCCGGCCGCCGCATGACCGGCGCGTCCCCGGCCGCGCCGACCCCCAAAGGGCACCAGCGCCGTACTGCTCTCCTGGACGCCGCGGAACGGATCCTGGTCTCCTCGGGGGGCGCCGAACTGACCATGCGGGCGGTGGCCACCGAGGCCGACGTCCGGCTGGGCCATCTCCAGTACTACTTCCCGGCCCGCTCGGACCTGCTGGCCGCACTGCTCGACCGCGTCCTCACCGCGTCCCTGGCACGGGTCGCCGGCCTCACGGACACAGGCGAAGGCGGACCCGAGGTCACCGCCGTCCTGGACAGTGTGCTCTCCGACCACGACGACCTGCGCCTGGTGCGGCTGTTCACCGAGGTCTGGTCGATGGCCGCGCACGACGAGTCGGCGGCCGCCGCCGTCCGCTCGTTCTACGCCCGGTACGCGGACCACGTGACCGAGTTCATCGGCAACCGCTCCCCCGGACTGCCCGACCGGGACGCTCGGTCCCGCGCCGAGGTCTTCGTGATGCTGATGGAAGGATCGGCCCTCTTCCGCTCCGGCGTCACCGGCAGCCGCTCGCCGGGGACCGACTCCCGCCTGCGCGGCGTCCTGCTGGAGCTCCTCGGGGGCGCGACGGCTTCGCCGGGGCACGGTGACGAACCGTAGCGGTGCGGCCGGTGGAGGGCACGTCCCAGGTCGGTCCCGCGTCCTCCGCACGGCCTGGTCCGGCAATCGCCGCCGGACGGCCGGTCGCCGTCCGACCCGCGCGGGCCGGCCCCGGGCCGGCCCGCCCGAAGCGGTCAGTTCAGTCCGGCCCGTGCCGAGGTACCGTCGAGGAAGCCGCCCGACTGGTGCTGCCACAGCTTCGCGTACGCGCCCTCCGCGGTGAGCAGTTCCTGGTGCGTGCCCTGTTCGACGATCCGTCCGCGGTCGAGGACGACGAGGTGGTCCATGGTGGCGACGGTGCTGAGGCGGTGCGCCACCACGAGTGCCGTCCGCCCTTCCATGAGGCGCCACAGGGCGTCCTGGACGAGGATCTCGCTCTCGGAGTCCAGGGCACTGGTCGCCTCGTCGAGCAGCAGGATCGGTGCGTCGCGCAGGATGGCCCTGGCGAGGGCGACCCGCTGGCGCTGGCCGCCGGACAGCTTCACGCCGCGCTCGCCCACCAGGGTGTCGAAACCGTGCGGCAGGGCGTCGGCGAACTCCGTGACGTGCGCCGCCTCGGCAGCGCGGCGGATCTCGGCGTCGGTGGCGTCCGGCCGGGCGAAGGCGATGTTGTCCCGCAGCGTACGGTGGAACATCGCCGGGTCCTGCGGAACGTAGGCGATCAGGCTGCGCAGGTCGGCCTGGCACAGTCTGCTGATGTCCTGTCCGCCGATCAGAATACGGCCGGCCTCGACGTCCGTCATCCGCAACAGCAGCCGGGTGAGCGTGGTCTTGCCGCCGCCGGACCGGCCGACGAGACCGACCTTGGTCCCGTAGGGCACGGCGAGGTCGAGGCCGTCGAAGAGCGGCTTCGCGCCTCCGTGGGCGAAGGTGACCCGTTCGAAGCGTACGTCGCCGGACCGGGACCGCAGCGGTTCCGGGGACGCCGGGTCGAGCACGGTCGACGGGGTCAGCAGCAGTTCGGTGAACTGGGCGGCCTCCGTCATCGAGCTCTCCAGACGCCGGTAGATCTGGTTGAACTCGAACATGATCCGCGTGGCGTTGGCGTAGTAGGTGAAGGTGACGATGATCGCCTCCACCCCGTGCTCCCCCGCGCCGAGGACGACGGCGAGCACCAGACCCAGCGCGTTGGTGAGCACCGACATCGGTGCGACCAGCGTGTCGATGCGCAGGTTTCCGTAGTCCCACGAACGCAGCATGAGCCGCCGCGACTCCGCGACGCGGGACCGGTGTTCGGCGGCCTCGCGTTCCTCGGCGGCGAACGCCCGGACCGTGTCCATGTTCATCAGGCTGTCGGCGACATGGCCCGAGACCCGGGCGATCGCCTCCTCGCGCCGGGCGACGATCGCCTGGCGGCGCCGGACCAGCGGTGCGACGCACACCGCTGTGACGGCGATCATCGTCAAGAGTCCGACCACGAGCAGCGGTTCGTACTGCCACAGCACCACCGACGCGAACACCAGCGGCACGAAGCTGCCCATGACCGAGAACGTCAGGGTGTCGACGAACTCCTCGAACCGGGACGCGAAACTCAGGACCCTCTTGGTCAGCGATCCCGCGAAGTTGTCGTGGAAGAACGCGGCGTCCTTGGCGAACAGTTCGTCCATGCCGATCACGTACAGGTGCTCGATGCCGCGGGCGTCGAGGCGGTTCAGGCAGTGGAGTCCGATGCGCCACAGCGTCTCGGCGAGCAGGAGGACGCCGGCGAAGGTGAGGACGTAGGGCAGCATCGAGTCGATGCCGGCACTGCGGGCGTCCCCCGCGACCTGGCCGACGAGCTTCGCGACGACCAGCGGCGCGAGGTAGTAGATGCCGATGTTGCCCAGTGCGGGGAGCAGCATCGCCGGCCCCGTCACCCAACGGAGGCGGGCCAACTCCCGCCCGTAGTAGCGAAGCGCGAGGAGTACCGGGCCCCTGCGCGACGAAATTTTGTGCGATTCAGGCGATCCCATTCCAAACCCTGCTTTGTCGGACCATCAGGACAGGGTCGGAAGTGTCCCGCGACGGCACCCGAGCAGTCGAAGGGTTTTTCTCAGCCGTCCAGCATCGCGGGCGTCGGGCCGTCGGGGCGGACGGTGATGCCGTACACGGCCCGGTCCGGGGTGGGCCGGAAGCGCGGGACGTGGGCGGGCATCAGGTGTTCCAGCAGGACGGTCGACTCCCGGAGGGCGAACTGGAGGCCCAGGCAGGCCCGTGGCCCACCCTTGGATGACTCGACCAGGAGGCGAATCCGGTCAGCTTGCCCCCGCGCCGCGCCGCGCGGTGCCGGCGGAGGTGTGTTCAGGGGGGTTGGGGGGTTCACCGCGGCGGACCGAGCCGGGGGCGCGGGCGGCCGCGTGGTCGGCGATGGCGGCGGAGCTGAGCTGCCACGGGACGCTGGTCACCGTCACGCCGGGGGTGAAGAGCAGGCGGCTCTTGAGCCAGAGCGCGGACTGGTTGTGCAGGAGGTTCTCCCACCAGTGGCCGACGACGTACTCGGGGATGAAGACGGCGACGACATCGCGGGCGCCGACGCGCCGGACGGAGCGTACGTATTCGACGACCGGCTTGGTGATCTCGCGGTACGGGGATTCGAGGACTTTCAGCGGAACCTCGATCTCGAAGTCGTCCCACTGTTTGCGAAGGGCGGCCACCGACTCGCGGTCGACGGCGACCGTCAGTGCTTCCAGGTCGTCGGGGCGGAACGCGCGGGCGTAGGCCAGCGCCCGCAGGGTCGGCTTGTGGACGGTGGAGACCAGGACGATCGCGTGCACGCGGGAGGGGAGCAGGCTTTCCGTACGCGGGTCGGTCACGGCGAGTTCGGCGGCGGTGCGGTCGTAGTGCCGGCGGATGGCGCGCATCATCAGCCACAGCAGGATCGCGGCGAGGACGGCCAGCCAGGCGCCCTGGGTGAACTTGGTGGCGAGCACGATGACCAGGACCAGGCCCGTCACGAGCGCGCCGGTGGCGTTGATGACGCGGGCCATCTGGTGCCGGCGGCGCACGGCCGGGTCCGTCTCGGTGCGCAGTTCGCGGTTCCAGTGCCGGACCATGCCGGACTGGGAGAGGGTGAAGGAGGTGAAGACGCCCAGGATGTAGAGGTGGATCAGGCTGGTGACGTTCGCCTTGTACCCGTACAACAGCAGCCCGGCGACGATGGCAAGGGCGAGGATGCCGTTGGAGAAGGCCAGCCGATCGCCGCGATTGTGCAGCTGGCGCGGCAGGTAGCGGTGCTGGGCGAGGATCGACGACAGCAGCGGGAAGCCGTTGAAGGCGGTGTTCGCGGCGAGGATGAGGATCAGGGCGGTGGCGGCCTGGATGTAGTAGAAGCCGACGCTGCTGCTTCCGCCGAAGACGGCTGCGGCGAGCTGGGCGATGACCGTGCGCTGGGTGTAGTCCTCGCAGTCGGCGAGGCCGGTGAGCCGGCAGGCATCCTCGGCGATGTGCACCTTGGTGACGATCGCGAGGGTGGTGACCCCGGCGAACATGGTGATCGCGATGATGCCCATCGATGCCATGGTGCTCGCCGCGTTCTTCGACTTGGGCTTGCGGAACGCAGGTACGCCGTTGGAGATGGCCTCCACGCCCGTCAGGGCCGTGCAGCCGCTGGAGAAGGCACGCAGCACCAGCATGAGCAGGGCCAGGCCCGCCAGGTCCGCGTCGCCTTCCTCGGGGGTGATGCCGTACCTGGCGGTCTCGGCGACCGGCGCGTCGCCGAGGAGGTAGCGCAGCAGGCCCGTGCCCACCATGATCAGTACGCCGCCGATGAAGAGGTATGTGGGGGCGGCGAAGAGCCGGCCGGACTCGCGTACGCCGCGCAGGTTCATGGCCGTCAGGAGGGCGACGAAGACCAGGGCCATCGGCACCCGGTGGTCGGCCAGTGAGGGCAGCGCCGAGATGATGTTGTCCACCCCGGAGGCGACGGACACCGCCACCGTCATGACGTAGTCGACCAGCAGCGCGGCCGCCACGACGAGACCGGCGGAGGCACCGAGGTTGGTGGAGGCGACCTCGTACGAGCCGCCGCCGCTCGGGTACGCGTGGACGACCTGGCGGTACGACAGCACGACCACGGTCATCAGCGCGACGACCGCGGCGCCGATCCACGGCGTGAAATACAGGTACGCCAGGCCGCCGAGGGTGAGCACCAGCAGGATTTCCTGCGTGGCGTAGGCCACGGACGACAACGGGTCGGAGGCGAAGATCGGCAGGGCGAGCCGCTTGGGCAGCAGCGTCTCGCCCAGGTCCTCGCTGCGCTTGGCCCGCCCGATCACCAGGCGCTTGAGCATCTCGGTCAGCCGTGGCACAACGCGATCGTAAGCGGGCGTTCCACAGCCGGGCGCGGCGAGCGGCAGTCGGCGTAACGGCCGCGGTGTCAAGATGGCGTCTGCGACGCATCAGGGACTCGTCAGGATCCCCGACGGCAGCCCGTGGCGCTCCTAGGCTCGCGCCATGGGACCTACTGCGGGCGCCCACGCCCGGGCACCAGAGGATCCGGTCGAGGACCGGCACTGGGCAGGTGCGCTGCGCGGCGCCCTGGTCTGTTCCGGCGCGCTGTTCGCGCTCCTGCTGCTGGTCGATGTGCTCGCCGAGGCGATCAGCACGAGTCGTGCGGCGCTGTGGTGCGGACTCGCGATGCTGCTGTTCGCCGTTCTCGTGCCCGATCGTGTCTCAGCTGGGAACGGCTGGGTGGCCTCCCGTGGACTGCTGCGCACGCGGCAGGTGAGGACGGACCGCCTCGTCGACGTGCGTTGGCCGGTGGGGGTCGCCGAGCGAGTGGTGCTGCGGGACCGGCGCGGCGGACGTGTCGAGCTTGACATGAAGGTACTCACCGGCAATCCGCCCCTCTGGCACCTGGTCGAGCAGGGCGCCCGCATATCCCTCACACGAGGGGACCTGACCCCCAGGGCCTCGGACTGGCAGCGATTCTCGCAGCGTATCGACGACGAGGCCGCGCACCTCGTGTTCAAGGTCTCCGGCATGAAGTAGCCCCGCATCGTCCATCGACGGCGAGTCGGCAGCCGCTTTGCGGCATGTCAGCGCCCGTCCGCGGCAGGCAGGGCCACCGTGACGCCGAAGGTCGCGGCGGCACCGTGGGTCTCCGGCGTGCCGCCCGTCCGGCCGTCGATGGGTCCGGAGCCGGGACCGTACGACGCCCGACGCCGGGCACCAGGAGCATCGCCGGCCTCCCCCGGCGGCTGGCCCCCAGGCCTGATGCGGCTCTGATCCGGATCTGACGGAGTTCATCCGATGCCGGGGACGAGGGAGACGAGCAGGTCGATGAGTTTGATGCCGAGGAAGGGGGCGACCAGGCCGCCGAGGCCGTAAACGGCGAGGTTGCGGCGGAGCAGGTCGTGCGCGGAGGCGGGCCGGTAGCGGACGCCGCGCAGCGCGAGCGGGATCAGGGCGATGATGATCAGGGCGTTGAAGATGATCGCCGAGGTGATCGCGGACTGCGGGCTGTGCAGGCCCATGATGTTCAAGGCCTCGAGACCGGGATGCGCGGCCGTGAACATCGCCGGGATGATGGCGAAGTACTTCGCGACGTCGTTGGTGATCGAGAAGGTGGTCAGCGCGCCGCGTGTGATGAGCAGCTGCTTGCCGATCTCGACGATCTCGATGAGCTTGGTCGGGTTGGAGTCCAGGTCGACCATGTTCCCGGCTTCCTTGGCGGCCGAGGTACCCGAGTTCATGGCCACGCCGACGTCGGCCTGCGCGAGGGCCGGGGCGTCGTTCGTGCCGTCACCGGTCATCGCGACCAGCTTGCCGCCCTCCTGCTCTCGCTTGATGAGGGCCAGCTTGTCCTCTGGGGTGGCCTGTGCAAGGTATTCGTCGACGCCCGCCTCGGCCGCGATGGCCTTGGCGGTCAGCGGGTTGTCGCCGGTGACCATGACCGTGCGGATGCCCATGCGGTGCAGTTCCGCGAAGCGTTCGCGGATGCCGTCCTTGACGACGTCCTTGAGGTGGATGATGCCGAGCACCCGTGCGCCGTCCCAGTCGTGTACGGCCACCAGCAGCGGGGTGCCGCCGGAGGCGGAGATCTGATCGGCCCACTGGGCTGCCTCGGGTTGTACGGTGCCGCCCCGCAGGGAGACCCACTCGGCGACCTCGGCCGCAGCCCCCTTACGGATGGCGACGCCCGCGCCGTTCGGCCAGCTCAGGTTGAGCCCGCTCATCCGGGTCTTGGCGCTGAACTCCAGGAAGTGCGGGTTGCTCAGCTCTCCTTCGGCCGGGGGCTGGATGCCGTACTGCTGGGCCAGGGCGACGACGGAGCGGCCCTCGGGCGTCTCGTCGGCGAGGGAGGACAGCTGGGCGGCGTCCGCGAGCTTGATCAGATCCT
This sequence comes from Streptomyces sp. NPDC030222, assembly GCF_055573115.1. Taxonomy (NCBI): domain Bacteria; kingdom Bacillati; phylum Actinomycetota; class Actinomycetes; order Kitasatosporales; family Streptomycetaceae; genus Streptomyces; species Streptomyces sp. NPDC030222. Next base: position 194,478 of record NZ_JBVICA010000003.1, on the reverse strand, counting down.
GGCCCGGCAGCGGGACTAAGGCGGCGGCCTCGCGGTTGCCGAGGGTGATGGTGCCGGTCTTGTCCAGCAGCAGGGTGTTCACGTCACCGGCCGCCTCCACCGCCCGGCCGGACATGGCCAGGACGTTGCGCTGGACGAGGCGGTCCATGCCGGCGATGCCGATCGCGGAGAGCAGGGCGCCGATGGTGGTGGGGATGAGGGTGACCAGCAGCGCAACCAGGACGGTGGTGGACTGGGCGGCCTCCGCGTAGTCGGCCATCGGCTGGAGGGTGACCACCACCAGGATGAAGACGATCGTGAGGGCTGCGAGCAGGATGTTGAGGGCGATCTCGTTCGGGGTCCTCTGCCGGGCGGCGCCCTCGACGAGCGCGATCATGCGGTCGAGGAAGCTGTTGCCAAGGCGGGAGGTGACACGGACGACGATCGAGTCCGACAGGACCGTCGTACCGCCCGTCACACCCGACTTGTCTCCGCCCGACTCCCGCAGGACGGGGGCGGATTCGCCGGTGACGGCCGACTCGTCGACCATCGCGGCCCCGTCCACGATGTCCCCGTCGGCCGGAATCAGCTCGCCGGCCTCGACCAGGACGAAGTCCATCGGCTGTAGTTCGGCGGGGGTGACCGCCTCGGTCTCGGCCCGACGCAGGTCGGTGCCGTACGACCAGTGCTTGATCCGCAGCGCGACGGTGTCGGTACGGGTCTTGCGCAGGGACGCGGCCTGGGCGCGGCCGCGGCCTTCGGCGACGGCCTCGGCGAGGTTGGCGAACAGGACGGTCAGCCACAGCCAGACGCTGATCACCCAGGTGAAGATCGAGGGGTGGATCAGAGCGGACAGCGTGGTCAGGGCCGCGCCGACCGCTACCACCAGCAGCACGGGCTTCTGCGCCAGGGCGCGCGGGTGCACCTTGAGCACCGCCTCGCGGGCCGCCTCGGCGAGCTGCTCCGGCTCCAGCAGCCGGGTCGGTCGGCCCGGACGCCGGTGCGGCGGCCGGGTGACGGGTGACGGGGGCGGGTTCCCCGGGCCCGGAGGGGTGTGCTGCGCGGCGGCGGCGGAAGACATGTGAGGTGAACCTTCTGACATGAGGCAGGAGTAGACCCACTGGTCGGGTGGGCAGAGTGCGCGGGCTGGCCGGCTGTGTGTGCAGGTACCGCCGCCGGGGGCCGGGGGGCACTGGCCCCTCAGCCGTCGTCATGCACTGTGCTCGGGGCCCCGGCGGCGGGAACGGGCAGGAAGTTACCGGACCGTCCCGCCGTCGGGGCGACCTGCGAAGGGGAATTTGCCGCCACCTTGACGACCGTGCAGGGAGTTGCGTCAACAAGCCGTCAGCATCGCGTGAAGAAGCACTCGTTGGGAGTGGGTCCATGCACCAGCGGTACGGCACGACTCACACGGTGATCCGGAACCGGAGGCGGCAGATCACCGCGTCGGTGTCGCGGCGCACGGCGTGGGCGACGACCGCGCCGCGCTGGTTCTGCAGAATCCGCTGCCAGAGCCGCGCGGGTTCGGTCTCGGGGATGAGGACGGTCACCTGCGCATCCGGGTGGGCCTCGGCGAGCGTCCTTACGAATCCGGAGACCGGGCGTCCCAGCGAGCGGGTGGCGGAGTCAAGTCCGACGAGCTCCACGCCGGGGTTCCACAGCTCCCAGTCGCGCCGCAGGGCCTCGGCGGCGGCCCGCTCCTCGGGCGCGGGGTGGGTGACGGTGACGGCCAGCACCTCGTCCCCGAGGGAACGGGCGGCGGTCAGGGCCTGGCAGGTCAGCTTCGACAGGCCGGAGACGGGGACCACGACCAGGGAGCGGGTGCGGCGCGGCGGCTGCGGGATCCGGCCGAGCTCCAGGCGGGTGCCGATCCTGTCGTAGGCGCCGTGCACCTTCTCAAAGCCGAGGACCAGCAGCGGAAGGGCGAGGACGATCAGCCAGGCGCCCTCGGTGAACTTCGTGGCCGTCACCACGACTGCCGAGATGCCGGTGAGCAGCGCACCGAGGCCGTTGAGGGCGGCCTTGGCCTGCCAGCCGGCCGGACGCTCCAGGGCCCAGTGGCGGACCATGCCGACCTGGCAGATGGTGAAGCCGACGAAGACGCCGATGGCGAAGAGCGGCACAAGGGTGTTGGTGTCACCGCCGGAGAAGACCAGCAGCGCGGCGGCGACCAGCGCGAGCCACACCACGCCGTGCCGGTGCACCTGCCGGTCGGCCTTGAGGGCGAACACGTGCGGCAGGTGGTTGTCCCGGGCCAGCAGGCTCATCAGGACCGGCAGCCCGCCGAAGGAGGTGTTCGCGGCGAGTGCCAGCAGCACCATGGTGGCGAACTGGACAACGTAGAAGGCGGTGTTGTGGCCGAAGGAGGCGTCCGCGAGCTGCGCCAGGACGGTCACGCCCTCCACCGGCTGGAGGTGGAAGCGGCCGATGAGGACGGACAGGCCGATCAGCATCACGCCGAGCAGGGCTCCCAGGGCGACCTCGGTGCGCTGGGCGCGCAGCACGGCCGGGGTACGGAAAGCCGGTACGGCATTGGCCACCGCCTCGACGCCTGTGAGGGCGGAGCAGCCGGCGGCGAAGGCCTTGAGCAGCAGGAGCGCACCGACGGTCGTTGCGCCGTCACCGAGTGCGGAGGCGTGGCCGGCGGCCGAGGCGGCGCTGACGGGCGCCTGGCGGAAGAGCCCGGCCGCGATCATGGCGAGGATCGAGCCGACGAACAGGGCGGTGGGCAGCAGGAAGGCCTTCGCGGAGTCGACGACCCCGCGCAGGTTCACCGCCGTGACCAGGACCAGCACACCCAGGCAGATCCACACCCGTTCCCCGTACAGGCCGGGGAGGGCCGAGGTGAGGGCCGCAACACCGGCGGTGACGGAGACGGCCACGTTGAGGACGTAGTCCAGGATCAGGGAGGCGGCGGCCACCAGGCTGGTGCACCGGCCCAGGTGCCGCTTGGCCACCGCGTACGAGCCGCCGCCGTCCGGGAAGGCCGCGATCACCTGCCGGTACGAGGCCACGAGCACGGCCAGGAGCACGGCGATGGCGACCGTGACGGGCAGCGTGAAGCCGAGTCCGTACCCCCCGGCCGCGGCCAGGACCAGGACGATCGCCTCGGGGCCGTAGGCCACCGAGGCCATCGCGTCCAACGACAGCGCGGCCAGGCCCTGGAGCGCGGTGAGCCGGTGGCTGTCACCGGCCGCATCGCCGGTATCGGGCGGCTCCTCGGCGTCGGTTCCCGCCATGACGCCCGCGAGCGACTTCCCCATCTGCATGGCCATGCTGCCGTTCCTCCGGATGAACGAAAAGGTGAGGACAGCGTCGTGGCCGAAAGCCGCTGCGCCCAGCGTTCTTGGCACCTTCCTGACGCCGTACGGCGCACTCTTCGCGCCTTCCATACACGCGGGCCGGTGAGGCGCGAGGAAGCCGTCGGGGCACGGCTCGCCAGTGCCCCGACGGGGAGCCGCGGACGCACTGTGGCAGTACTCTGCCGGGGCGGACACGCGTCCGGTTCCCGCTCGAACCGCGGGCCCGGGCCCCTACCGTCCCGACGGGCCCGGCCGATCGACCGTCACACCGGCCGCCGAGGCCCGCGCCGCCCTCGATACCGCCGGCATCGCACGCAGGCCCCGACCTCTGCCTGTAGGCACGGTGCCACGCGGCGTCATTCCCCCTTCAAGGCATTTCGGCGTGCCTTCCGCTGGACCGCCGAAACTTGACGGCCTCCTGACGCCCAGCAACGTCGGGTGTATGAAGGGTGTCAAATCAGGGCATCGGAGCTTGCCGTGCGGCGGGCGGATGCGCTGGGATACCGGTCATGAACAGCGGTCCGCGCTACGAAGACCGGCCACCTCATACGGTGTCGCCGGCAGCGCCCGCTGCCCGTACGGCCGGCTGAGCCGGGTCCCCGGACCCGCCGCCGTGCTCCTGGCAGCCCGGCACGGCGCCTCCTGCGCCGCCGGGTAGCCGATCGTCACGCCTCTCGCGTTGCACTGTCGCATTTCACCGCTCACCGCATGCGTCGGCAGCGCCGTCCTTTCCGAACGGGGGCAGGACGGAGCCGCCTTGTCGCGCATCCCTTCATCCCTCAAGGAATCACCATGTCTGCCACCCTGTCCGGCCGTACCGTCCTGGTCACAGGGGCCGCCTCCGGCATCGGCTACCAGACCGCCCGCCAGCTCGCCGAACGCGGCGCCACCGTTCTCGTCCACGGCCGCACGCCCGAAGAGGCCCGCGCCGCCGTGGACGCCCTGATCGCCACCGCAGGTATCAACGCGGCGCAACTGCATCCGCTGGCCGCCGACTTCGCCCACTTCGACGAGGTCGAGTCCATGGCCCGTACCGTCAACCGCGAGCACCCCGACCTCTTCGCCCTCGTCAACAACGCCGCCATGGCGGCGCCCGAGCGCCACACCATCACCGCCGACGGCAACGAGATCTCCCTCCAGGTCAACTTCCTGGCCCACTACCTGCTCACCAACCTCCTGGAGGCCGCCCTCACCAGCGCCCCCGGCGGACGCGTCGTCAACGTCTCCTCCTCCCTCCACCGCACCGCGGCCATCCAGTGGAACGACCCCCACCGCCTGCGCCGCTACTCCCGCCTGGCCGCCTACGCCCAGTCGCAGCTCGCCCTGACCGTCTTCGCCGCCGACCCGCGCGTGACCGCCGTCTCCATCCACCCCGGTGTCTGCGACACCGGGCTCCTGCACCTGTACGGCCACGAGGGCGATACCGCCGCCGACGGCGCCGCCCACGTCGTACGCCTGGTCGACCCGGCCACCGAGATCGTCAACGGCGCCTACTACGACCGCGATCAGCGCGTCGACCCCGCCCCCGCCGCCACCGAGGAGCGCACCGTCAAGCGCCTCACCAGGCTCGCCGACCTCCTCGTCAGCCACACCGCCTGAAGACACCCGAACAGGAAGGCCCCGCCATCATGTCCAAGCGCGCACGCAAGAAGAGGGCTCGCCGCAAGAAGGGCGCCAACCACGGCCGCAAGCCCGGCCAGTAGCCACACCCTCCGCCCGCGGGGCGGCCCCCACCGGGCCGCCCCGCCGCTGTCCGTACCACCCCTCAAGGAGCGTTCGTGATCAACCTGCCGGCCCGCCGGATCCCCGCCCTCGTCCGCTGGTTCCCCGCCGGGGCACCCGGCTCCGCCCCGTCGTCCGCGACCGCCGGGATGGCAGGGGCGGCGGCCGGCGCTACGACCGCGCGGGTACCCGCCAAGGTCAGGACGGCGGGCACCCGCCAGGGAGACCGGCTGCCCGACTCGCGCTGGACCACCGCCGCCAGCGGCAGCACCCACAGCAGGCGTACCCATGACAGCTGGTACCGCGTTGTCCGCGCACCGCATGGTGCTCCGCGCGCCTCGTCGCTGCCAGTCACGGCCGTTGTCGCCGCCTGACCCGGACCGACCGCCCTGGCCCCCAAGAAACGATCTTGAGGCCGTATCGGATGCTTCCGATACGGCCTCTGACCTGCATAGATGCAAGTCGGGACGACAGGATTTGAACCTGCGACCCCTTGACCCCCAGTCAAGTGCGCTACCAAGCTGCGCCACGTCCCGATGCTCGCTGACCTGGGGTTTCCCCTGGCCGAACGCGCATGAGAACAATACCGCACTTCGCCGGGTGCTCGTGCACCGGTTTCCGCAGCGGGCGGGACAGTCCGAGGCGGGACTTGACCTCAAGTGGACTTGAGGTTGAACGCTTGCGACATGACGAGGACGACAACCACCGACACGGTCCGTTACGACGATCTTCCGCGGCTGATGGCGCTGATGACCGGCGACGAGAAGCACGGCCCCGCCGCGACATCGACGCTGGACGCTCTCTGGGTGCTGTACGACCGGGTGCTGCGCGTCTCGCCGGAGACGGCCGGCGCGGCGGAGCGGGACCGGTTCCTGCTCTCCAAGGGCCACGGCCCCATGGCGTACTACGCGGTGCTGGCGGCGAAGGGGTTCTTCCCGGCGGATCTGCTCACCGGGTTCGGGTCGTACGACTCGCCGCTCGGGCACCATCCCGACCGTCTGCTCGTCCCGGGCGCCGAGATCGGCAGCGGCTCGCTCGGGCACGGGCTGCCACTGGCCGTGGGGTCCGTCCTGGGGCTGCGCGCCCAGGGGCTCACCGACCCGAAGGTCTGGGTGCTGATCGGCGACGCCGAGCTGGACGAAGGAAGCAACCACGAGGCCATCGCCTACGCGGGCCCGGCGGGGCTGGAGCAGCTCCACACGCTGGTGATCGACAACAGCTCCGCCTCGCACGGACGGCCCGGGGGGATCGCCGCCCGGTTCGAGGTGGCCGGCTGGTCGGCCCGGACCGTCGACGGACGGGACCACGAGGCACTGCACGCGGCCTTCACCGCGCCGCACCCCGGACAGCCGCGTGCCGTGGTCGCCCGGGTCGAACCGAAGAACGCGTGAAGCCGGCGCACCGCCGGTTCCGCCGTCTGCCGGACCCGCGACCCGCGCCCCTCCGAAGCCGAAGAACTGAAGAACTTACGAAACCCTGAGGACTGCATTCATGGACACCATGCGTGAACGTTTCATCTCGACCACGACCCGGCTGCTGGACGAGGACCCGCGGCTGGCCCTCGTACTCGCGGAGATCAGCAAGGACGGCTTCGGGCGCGCGCTGCGCGACCATCCCGACCGGGTGATCAACGTGGGTATCCGCGAGCAGTTGCTCATCGGTACCGGCGGAGGACTCGCGCTGACCGGCATGCGTCCGGTCATGCACACCTTCGCGAGCTTCCTGGTGGAACGCCCCTTCGAGCAGGTCAAACTGGATCTCGGGCACCAGGGGGTCGGCGGGGTACTGGTGAGCGCGGGCGCCTCGTACGACTGGCCGGCCGGCGGGTTCACCCATATGGCGCCCGGTGACGTCGCCCTGCTGGACACCCTGGACGGATGGACCGTGCATGTGCCCGGACATCCGGACGAGGCGGAGGCGCTGCTGCGCCACGCCGCGGTCGGCGACGACCGGGTCTACGTCAGGCTGTCGCTGCAGACCAACGAGCAGCCGCTGCCGGTCACGGGCTCCGGCTTCCTCACCGTCCGCGAGGGCCGGTCGGGTGTCGTGGTGGCCGTCGGCCCCCTGCTGGACGGCGTACTCGCAGCGACCGAGGGCCTGGACGTCACCGTGCTGTACGCGACGACGGTGCGCCCCTTCGACGAGAACACCCTGCGTGCGGCCGTCGGGCGCGCGACGTCCGATGTCGTGATCGTGGAGCCGTACCTCGCCGGCACGTCGACGGCGGCGGCGAACGACGCCCTGAGCGAGGTCCCGCACCGGATCCTCGGACTCGGTGTGGGGCGCCGCGAACTGCGCCGGTACGGGGGAATCGACGAGCACGTGGCCGCCCACGGTCTCGATCCCGCCTCCCTGCGCGCACGCATCACGGGCTTCCTGCGCCGGTGAACACACCGCGGGCCGGCAACGGGCCCAGTCCGCGGACCGAACCCCGCCCGGTCCTCCTTGGGGCACTTGACGCCGATGGACGCGTCGTCGCCGCCGAGAGCGGCGAAGATCTTCCCGTCCGCCACCCGGAAAGCGGGCATGCCCCAGGAGAGCTTCTCGGCCGTGTTGGGAAGCTCTGACGAGATCCTGCGGACGTCCTCGGAATTCACCATGGCACGACCGTACGCTCCCCCACTGACAACGCCCGGGCCACTGCGGGCGACGACCGGGCTGCACGCCGTCGGCGACGCCCCCACAGCCCGCCGCCCACGACGCCTGCCGGCCGCCGTGCCGCACGTGTACGCCCCTGCCCGGTGCGCCGGTGTGTGCGCCGTCGCCGCCCTGCCCGCTCCCCAGGCGCGGGCAGGAACCCCTTCGCGCCCCGTCCGCGCCCCGCCCCGCGTGCCGGGCGGAGAGCAATCGCTTCTGCTGCTGCACACCAAGGTGCGTTTCCCGTTCGCTCCTGGTCATGTCGACACCACTGCTGGCCCCGTGTGGTGCGGCTGTGAACGGCGGAGGCCTCCGGATGGTGCGCAGTGTCATATGCCCACGGACCGCGCGCCTTTGGCATGTGGCAGAAGGATGAGCTCGGGGAATGCCCTCCCGTAACCCCGGGCGAGGCAACCGCCGCACGGAGCCTGCCGCCGTTTGCATAGTCAACGGCCCTCGTTTCGGCCAAAGTTGCTATCGCGGTGAACGTTGCGTAGGCGATCAACAGCATGATGTGGTCGGCTCGTTCGGAGGTATCACCACCGATGCACCAGCCGCTCGAACAACCGCACGAGCAGGCAATCGCAGGGGAGGATCGCGATGGACGGCTACTTCACCAGTCGTTTGCACGACCGGCTCCGCGAGGAGGTGCGGGCATTTGCAGAGCGTGAAGTGCGTCCCCGGATACCCGTGATGGAGGGGGCGAGGTCCGTTCACCACGGTCTTTCCCGGCTGATCGCCCGGCAGGGCTGGATCGGCGCCACCATCGGCACCCAGTACGGCGGCATGGGCGCGGGCCATCTCGCCAAGACCGTCATCATCGAGGAACTCTCCCGGGTCAGCGGCGCGATGGGTGCCATGGTGCAGGCCTCCCAGCTCGGTGCCGCGAAGATCGTGCACTTCGGCAGCGAGGCGCAGAAGAAGACCTGGCTGCCGGCCATCGCAGCCGGGGAATGCCTGCCCACCATCGCCGTCACCGAGCCCGAGTCCGGCGGCCACGTCCTGGGCATGACGGCCCGCGCCGAGCGCGTCGGCGACGACTACCTCCTCACCGGCCGGAAGGTGTACGTCGGCAACAGCCACATCGGGGACGTGCACGGCGTGGTCGTGAGGACCGGCCCGGGACCGCGGGGCCTCACGGCGTTCCTGGTGGAATCGGACCGCCCCGGCTTCTCCCTGGGCGACCAGCGTCCCACGATGGGCCTGCACGGCTTCGGCTTCGGCGAGCTCCACTTCGACAACTGCCGTGTACCGGCGGCGAACCGGCTCGGTGAGGAGGGCGACGGCCTCGCCGTGGCGTACTCGTCGAGCGTCCTCTACGGCCGGGCGAACCTGACCGCGGTGGCCCTCGGGATCCACCGGGCGGTCCTGGACGAGACCACGGCGTTCTGTGCGGAGCGCCACCGCTACGGCAAGCCGCTCCATGAACTGCCCTCCGTGAAGCTGAAACTGGGGCAGATCCAGTCGCGGCTGATGACCGCGAGACTGGCCGCGTACCACGCCGTCCACCTGCTCGACCAGGGGCTCCCCTGCGACGCGGAGCTGATGAACGCCAAACTGGTCAACGCGGAGTTCGCCTTGGACTCGGCACGCAACGCCATGGAGATCCACGCTGCCGCCGGGCTTTTCACGGACCGGCCCGTCGAGCGGTACCTGCGCGACGCCCATCACATCTTCGCCCCCGCCGGCACCTCGGACGTCCAGTTGCTGCGTCTCGCGGAAGTCGCGCTCGGCACGGAGAAGGGGCAGTGGTCGGAGCGTCTGTCCGAGCTGCTCCAGATGGAGCCGGCGGTCTGACCGCGTCGGGAGAGGACGTCCCGGGCCCGCGCGCGAACAACAGGCACGGCGCACCCTGCGACGGCGCGGCGCGCACGAGTCGGCCCGGCACGCACGAGTTCTTCCGGCACACACACGTCGGTCCGGCACACACAAGTCGGTCCGGCACACACAAGTTGTCCGGCACGAACGAGCCGGTCCGGCGCGGAATGCGGAGGGGCGCGGCGCGTCAGAGCGCGCCGTCCTCCCGCCGGTGGATCTGCTCCACGAGCTCCGCGGCCATGGCCTTGATGGTCTCGAGACCGGGCCGGCCCCAGGGACGGGGTTCGGTGTCGACGACACAGATCGTCCCGAGCGCGATCCCCGTACGGTCGATCAGGGGTGCCCCAAGGTAGGAGCGGATACCGATCTCGTCGACCACCGGGTTCCCCGCGAAGCGCGGGTAGTCGCAGACGTCCTCCAGGACCAGTGCCTTGCGCCGTACCACCACGTGCGGGCAGTACCCGTGGTCACGGGCCATGACCCGGCTCACGCCGCCGGCCGCCGCCACCGCGCCCAGATCGGCACCCGTGTGCATGCCGCCCGGGGTGTGCAGTCCGGCGAAGAACTGGCGGTTCTCGTCGATGAAGTTGACCATGGAATAGGGCGCGGAGGTGACCTGGGCGAGCCGGTGCGCGAATTCGTCGAACGCCGGGTCGGGGTGCTCCCCCATACCCAGCTGGCGCAGCCGCCGCACCCGGATCGGTGCTTCACGGTCGACGGGGGTCAGCAGCAGATGGCCGGTGGGGTCGTACGTCATGTGTGGGCTCCATGCGTCATGTGTGAGCGCCGTGGCCCTGGGCCGCGCTCACGGCGAGCAGATGGTGGACGAGGGTCATCAGGGTGCCGATGCCGGACGCCGAGACACGGGCGTCGCACGGCACCACCGGCACCTCCGGCTTGAGGTCGATGGCGGCCCGCACCTCTTCCGGGTCGTAACGGAACGCTCCGTCGAACTCGTTCACGGCGACGATGAATCCGATGCCGCGGCGTTCGAAGAAGTCGACCGCCGAGAAGCAGTCCTGGAGGCGCCGGGTGTCGGCGAGGACGACCGCCCCCAGCGCCCCCTCGGACAGCTCGTCCCACATGAACCAGAAGCGCTCCTGGCCGGGGGTGCCGAAGAGATAGAGCACGTGACGGTCGTCGAGACCTATTCGCCCGAAGTCCATCGCCACGGTGGTCGTGGTCTTGCCCTCGACGCCGTCCAGGAGGTCCGTCGCCGCACTGACGGTGGTCAGCACCTCCTCGGTGCACAGCGGCTCGATCTCGCTGACCGCGCCCACGAAGGTCGTCTTGCCGACCCCGAAGCCCCCTGCGACGAGGATCTTCAGTGCGGTGGGAAAGGCGTCAGAGCCGTCGTCGTAGGCCATCGAGCACAGCCTCCAGAAGGGAACGGTCGGTGGGGTCGTGGTGGTGGTGGTGGCGGGGCGCACGTGCGGTCACCGCCCCGCAGTCGACCAGGTCGGCGAGCAGCACCTTGGTGACGACCGCCGGGAGCCGCAGGTGCGCCGCGACCTCCGCCACGGACGTCGGCCCCTTGCACAGTCCCAGGGCCTGGGAGTGCTCGGGGCCGAGGTGCCCGTGCGGCGCCCGGCCCGTGGCCATCACCAGGGACAGCAGGTCGAGCGCCTTGCTGGGCCGCGTACGGCCGTTGCTGACGGTGTACGGGCGGATGAGCCGTCCCGCGTCACCGTCGAGCCACGGGCCGTCCTGCCGCGGCATCCTCACCTGCGGGGTGCGGTGGGCGTGCCGGTCGGCTGCCTCGCCGGGGTGACCAGATACGGACGGACGCTCTTGACCAGCATCGCCATCTCGTACCCCAGCACCGCCGCGTCGGCCTCCCGGCCGGCGAGCACCGCGAGGCAGGTGCCGGAGCCCGCGGTGGAGACGAACAACAGGGTGGAGTCGAGTTCCACGACGACCTGCCGGACCTCCCCGCCGTCACCGAACCGTGCGCCGGCGCTGCGCCCGAGCGAATGGAGCCCGGAGGCCAGGGCGGCCATGTGGTCGGCGCTGTCCGGGTCGAGCCCGTGGACCGACTTCACGAGGCCGTCCGAGGAGAGCAGGACCGCGTTGCGTGTGTAGGGCACACGCTGGACCAGCCCGCTCAACAGCCAGTCGAGGTCGGCGGCCTGTCCGGTCGGTACTTCGCTCGCCATGGTTCATCTACTCCTTGGAGTGGTCGGCGTCCGCCGGGTTCGGAAGGTGTTCGTTGCCGTCGTGTCCGGTCTCTGCAAGACCGATGCCGCGTTGGAAGGCGGCCATCAGACCGGGGTCGTGCAGGGTGTGCTCGTCGTCGCGACGCGGCTGCGGCGCTTCCCTGAGCTGCGGGACAAGGTGTTCCTGGGCACGGCGCCGGGGCAGCAGCGGGCGGTCGTCCGTGCCGGGGCGGGTGGCCCGGTCGTGGTGCGGTGCGATGTCCGCGCCACGGGCGTGGCTCTCCAGTACCCGCGGGGCGGGGGACGGCTCGTGGTGGACGGGGCCGGGAAGTGCCCCTGCGGGGTTGACGCGGTCGCCGTGGACGTCGCGCACCGGGAGGGGCGCGACGCCGGGGCCGTCCGGGGTCTCGTCGTGGCGCGGACGGCGCGGCGGCGGCATCGGCGCGGGCCCGGTCATGTCGTACGACAGCGGCGGGAAGTCGGCGTGCCCGTGGGACATCGGCCCCGTGGTCATCGTGGTCAGTGCCGAGGTCTGCACGGGACCGGCCGTGGGTGCCGCCGGGGTCGTGGGCGGAGCGATGAGGCCCGGTTCACCGGCGGAGCCGTGACCGGACGGCTCGGCGTTGCCGGTTGCGCCCGCGTCGCTCCTGGCGGCGGGCTCCGTGGTCGCGGCCGTGGTGGCGGCCGGGATCGTGCCCGGGACGTCGTCCTGGCCGGTGAGTCCGTCCTCCTGGCCGGTGAATCCGTCCCGGCCGGTGAGTCCGTCCTGGTCGACGAATCCGTCCTGGTCGGGGCCGAGCAGCCCCAGGGGCAGCACGAGGACGGCCTGCACGCCGCCGTAGATGTTGCTCTGCAACCGGACCGCGATGCCGTGGCGGCGGGCCAGCGCGGCGACGACGAAGAGGCCGATGCGCCCGTCCTGGAGGAGGTGCGCGACGTTGACCTGGTCGGGGTCCGTGAGCAGGGCGTTCATCTTGCTCTGTTCGGCGGCCGGCATGCCCAGGCCCCGGTCCTCCACCTCGACGGCCAGGCCGGCGGTGACGCGCTGGGCGCGGAGCAGCACCTGGGTGTGCGGGGCGGAGAACAGAGTGGCGTTCTCGACCAGTTCTGCGAGGAGGTGGATGACGTCGGCGACCGCGTGTCCGCGCAGCGTTCCCTCGATCGGGGGAACGAGCTTGACCCGGGGGTACTGCTCGACCTCGGCGATGGAGGAACGCAGTACCTCGGTCATGGTGACCGGGTGGCTCCACTGCCGCCGGGAGATGGCGCCGCCGAGGACGGCGAGGTTCTCCGCGTGCCGGCGGATCCGGGTGGCCAGGTGGTCCACGTGGAAGAGCCCTTTGAGCAGTTCCGGGTCCTCGACTTCGTTCTCCAGCTCGTCGAGCAGCTGGATCTCCCGGTGCACCAGGGACTGGAGGCGCCGGGCGAGATTCACGAAGACCTCGACCTTCTGGTCGTTGCCGGTGCTGCTGGACAGCTGGGAGGCCTGTACGACGGCCGTCATCGCGGCGTCCTGGGCCCTGCCCAGTTCCTGGGCGAGCAGTTCGAACTCGTCGCCGCCGGGTGGGGCGGGCCGGGAGGTCCGCGGGGCGGGCGGGATCTCGCCACGCCTGAGCTGCTCGACGACGGTCTGCAGGTCCGACTGATGGCGGGCGCTGCGGCGGCGCAGGGCGTTGCAGCGGTCGACGACCGTCTTGGCGATGCGGTCGGCTCCGAGTCCGGCGGCGGCGACCGCGGCGAAGGCGAGCAGCGCGGTGCCGGCGAGGGCCGCCCAGAGGGCGCCCGACGGACCGTTGTCGTCGGACTGAAGGGCGAAGGTGACGCCGGCGGCGCCACTGAGGGTGGCCACCACGGCGGGCAGCACCGATGTGCGCAGGAGCTGAGGGCGTATACGGGCTTCCGGCGGCGTGGGGGGCACGGGCCGTGACCGGTCGGCGGGGGCGGGCGGACTTCCCGCCGGCGGCTGCGGTCGGCTTGCGGGCCTGCCGTGTCGCCCGCCCTCATGGCGGTCGGGCCGCGCTACGGGTGCGCGAAGGTGAGACATTCAGCGTCCTCGGTACGGGGGTCCGGGGTCGGCGTGGGGTATGTGCGCTGGTGCGACGCAGTGCAAAGGCATGCGTTCGGCACGGTGAACGGACGCGCGTCCAACTTCGGTGGTGCGAAAGCGCGTTGATCACCGGCAACCCACAGTAGTGGCGGTTCGCTCACCCTCGGTGCACAGTTGCCAAACTTCCACGCCCGGCGTCCCGCTCTGGTATGACCGCTCGTACGGGCGCCCGAAATGGATCGGCCGGAAACGGACTGGACAGCCGGGCGGACGGTGGCGCGGTCGGCGGCCGAGGACGAGAGGAGGGACGCCTGCTCGAACGTAAAATGGTCGCGTGAACGAGAATCTTCCCCCCTGCCCCGAGTGCTCCGGCGCCTACACCTACGAGATGGGCGCACTGCTCGTCTGCCCCGAATGCGGCCATGAGTGGTCGACCACCGCCGACGCGGCCGACAGCGGCAGCGCCGAGAAGGTGATCAGGGACTCCGTCGGCAACGTCCTCGCCGACGGCGACACGGTCACGGTCGTCAAGACCCTCAAGGTCAAGGGCAGCCCGACCGGCATCAAGGCCGGCACCAAGGTGCGCAACATCAAGCTGGTGGACGGCGTCGACGGCCACGACATCGACTGCCGCATCGACGGCTTCGGTCCCATGCAGCTCAAGTCCAGCGTGGTCAAGAAGGCCTGAGCCACACCCTCGGACCCGCATGAGCATCTCCGTTAATTGCATAATTCAGCAATTCGTTACATGATGGGTTTGCTGTGTTCGCAGGTAGCCGCGGGCACAGCACCAATCGATGACCTCGCCGTGTGCGGGGCGATGAGGAGAGTGCGAGGGCCGTGTCGGTTCCGCTGCACCAGGCCAAGGCAGAGTTCTTCCGGATGCTGGGGCACCCGGTACGCATCCGGGTCCTCGAACTGCTGCAGGAGGGGCCGATGGCCGTGCGCGATCTGCTCGCCGCGATCGAGGTCGAGCCGCCGGCTCTGTCCCAGCAGCTGGCCGTCCTGCGCAGGTCCGGGATCGTGACGTCCACGCGCGAGGGTTCGACGGTGGTCTACCGGCTCGCGGGCGGGGACGTCGCCGACCTGATGCAGGCCGCGCGGCGCATCCTCACGGAGATGCTGGCCGGACAGAGCGAGCTCCTCGCCGAGCTCCGGGAGGCCGAGGTCGCAGCCCGGTGAATGCCGTTCTTCGCAGAGTGCGGGCCCTGCTGCCCACGCGGGCCGACTTCTCCGCCATGGGCCGCAACCCGCGCCGTGATCTGCTCGCCGGTCTGACCGTGGCCATCGTGGCGCTGCCGCTCGCGCTCGGGTTCGGGGTCTCCTCGGGTCTCGGCGCGGAGGCCGGCCTCGCGACCGCTGTGGTGGCCGGTGCGCTCGCCGCCCTCTTCGGCGGTTCCAATCTTCAGGTGTCCGGCCCGACCGGGGCGATGACCGTCGTCCTCGTACCCATCGTCGCCCAGTACGGACCGGGCGGTGTCCTGACCGTCGGGCTGATCGCGGGGCTGATCGTCGTCGGCCTGGCCGTGGCCCGGGCCGGTCGGTACATGGCGTACATCCCCGCCTCGGTGGTGGAGGGTTTCACCCTCGGCATCGCGCTGGTGATCGGTCTCCAGCAGGTACCGAACGCGCTCGGTGTCGCCAAGCCCGAGGGCGACCGGGTCCTCATGGTCACCTGGCGGGCCCTGGAGGAGTTCGTCAAGGCGCCCAACTGGACCGCCGTGGCACTCGCGCTCGGTGTCGCCGCCGTCATGCTGGTCGGGGCCCGGTGGCGGCCGACCGTCCCGTTCTCCATCGTCGCCGTCATCGTCGCCACGGTCGTGGCTCAGGTGTTCCACCTCGGCCAGGCGGCGCCCATCGGCGATCTGCCGGCCGGGCTGCCCGTCCCCTCCCTCTCCTTCCTCGACCTCTCACAGGTGGGCTCGCTGCTGGCACCGGCGGTCGCGGTCGCCGCCCTCGCCGCCCTGGAATCGCTCCTCTCCGCGCAGGTCGCGGATGGCATGACGGTGGGGCAGAGACACGACCCGGACCGCGAGCTGTTCGGGCAGGGGCTCGCGAACCTGGCCGCGCCCCTGTTCGGCGGCGTCCCGGCGACCGGCGCCATCGCCCGTACCGCGGTGAACGTTCGTACCGGAGCCTCGTCGCGCCTCGCGGCCCTCACCCACGCGGCGGTGCTGGCCGCGATCGTCTTCGCCGCCGCTCCCCTGGTCTCGAAGATCCCGCTCGCCGCGCTCGCCGGTGTCCTGCTCGCCACCGCCGTCCGCATGGTCGAAGTCGGCTCGCTGCGCGCCATGGCGAAGGCCACCCGCGCCGACGCCGTCGTCCTGGTGCTCACCGCCGTCGCCACCCTCGCCCTGGACCTCGTCTACGCGGTGATCATCGGCATGGTCGTCGCCGGCGCCCTCGCGCTGCGCGCCGTGGCGCAGCAGGCGCGGCTCGCCGAGGTGGACTTCCGCCCCGATCTGCCGGGCGAGCACAGCGACGAGGAACACGCACTGCTCGCCGAGCACATCGTGGCGTACCGGATCGACGGCCCGTTGTTCTTCGCCGCCGCCCACCGATTCCTCCTCGAACTCTCCGAGGTCGCCGACGTCCGGGTCGTGATCCTGCGCATGTCCCGCGTCACCACGGTCGACGCCACCGGCGCGCTCGTCCTCAAGGACGCCGTCGAGAAGCTGAACCGGCGCGGCATCGTCGTCATGACCTCGGGCATACGGCCGGACCAGCGCCAGGCCCTCGACTCCGTCGGCGCGCTCGACCTGCTGCGGCAGGGCGGACGGGAGTACGCCTCCACACCCGAGGCGATCGCCGGAGCACGCGCCCACCTCCAGGGCACGGGCGTGCTGGCCGCCGTACCCGCCCAGCCGACCCGCACGACCGCCGAGGAGCCCGTCCGATGACCACGCCCAGGACCCGCCGCATGGTCGAGGTCTCCGGCTCGGAGGCGCTGTGGCTCCTCGAAGGCGCCGTCCGCGGACGCCTCGTCTACGTCCAGCGTGACCAGGCCGTCGTCCGGCCGGCCGTACACGTCCTGGAGTACGGCCGGCTCATCGTCCGCGGCCCCGTCCAGGCCGATCTGCCGGCCGGACGGCCCGTGCTCACCTACCAGGCCGACGACATCCGGCTGCCCGCGGACACGGGCTGGAGCGTTACGGTGTCGGGTCCCTCCGAGGCCGTCACCGACCCCGCCGAGGCCGCCCACTACTCCCGCACGCTGACCGGGTGGGCATACGGGCCGCACGACACTCTGCTGCGCATCACCCCGCAGACCGTGACCGGATACCGTCTGGGGACGGTGACGCCGACGTGACCGCCGGCGTCGAGTCGCTCCCGCACCGGCACGTGATGACCGCCCCCACGGTTCCCGCGACGGTGCGGCTGGCGCGCGAGACCGCCGAGACGGCCTTCGGCCAGTGGGGCATCGCCGCGTCGCACCCCGCGATGGGGCCGGCGCTGCTGATCCTGAGCGAACTGGTCACCAACAGCGTCCGGCACGCCGCCGCGACCTCCCCTCATCTCTCCGTCACGTTCGCCGCGGGCGAGTACACCATCGCCTTCGCCGTGCACGACCGGCACCCTTACCACCCCGGTGTCCTCGGCGCCGTCAGCGGCGGGACGGGCGGGCTCGCCACGATCGCCGAGGTGCTGGCCGGGTCAGGCGGAACCTGCGTCGTGCGCAAGGACGCGGACGGCGGCGGCAAGAGCGTATGGATCACCCTCCCCCTGTGAAGACGAAGGCAACGACGATGACCATCGAATGGCGCTACACCACCCACTCCGGACTGGGCGTGCTGTCCCTGGCCGGGTATCTCGGTGCGGACGCGGTCGGACGCTTCGACGGTGCCG
Organism: Streptomyces sp. NPDC030222; assembly: GCF_055573115.1. Taxonomy (NCBI): domain Bacteria; kingdom Bacillati; phylum Actinomycetota; class Actinomycetes; order Kitasatosporales; family Streptomycetaceae; genus Streptomyces; species Streptomyces sp. NPDC030222. The sequence goes on along the minus strand of NZ_JBVICA010000003.1, from coordinate 176,971 downwards.
TGGGGTGGGTCCTGGCGCGGGGGACCGGACCGGTCATCCTCGACCTCACCAGCCTGCGCGGCTGGTCGGCCGGTGGCCAGCACGCCGTCGCGGAGGCCGCCCGCCGCCTGGCGAGCGAAGGCCGCGGCCTGGAACTCGCCGCCATCCCCGCCGACGGCTCCCTCGTCCCCACGGGCGACCACCCGGAGATCCCGGTCCACTGCGACCTGCCCACCGCGCTCACCGCTCACCGCAACCGCGGCGACGAGCAGCGCGAGTGGTGCAGCGACGAGTGGCCGGGCACGCGGACGGGCGGCCCACGACGCGAAACAGCGTGAGCGCGCCGCGGATCCGCCCCGTCACGGACGGCCGGGATTCCCCGTCCTGTCGGAATTCCCCGTCCTGGCGGGCCGGAGCCACCCGGCGTCGATGTCCATGCTCAACAGGCGTTCGTGTCCGCAGCGGGGGCACGAGCCCTCGGGGCCGACGGCGGCGGGCAGGCACTTGAGGCGGCACGAGGGGCACTTGAGCAATGCGCCGCCGCCACGCAGACGTGGGATTCTCACGGAACCTCCCTCTCAACACATTCAGGAATTGCTAATCTTAGCAATTCCAGAGACCGTCAGACCGTTGCGAAGGCACGAGGATGGTCCCCATGGTGAAGAGTTCCGGGTGGATGCGATGCACAGTGCGGGCACGGCGACGACCGTACGACGCTACAGCGGTCTTCCTCGCAGGGCGGGGGTGCGCCAGGTGAGCGCGCCGCTGTATCAGTTGAAGGCCGAGTTCTTCAAGACGCTGGGGCACCCCGTGCGGATCCGGGTCCTGGAGCTGCTGAGCGTACGCGAGTACGCAGTGGCGGAGATGCTGGCCGAGGTGGGCGTGGAGCCCGCGCACCTCTCGCAGCAGCTCGCGGTGCTGCGCCGGTCGAACCTGGTCGCCGCACGACGCGAAGGCTCAGGGGTGTACTACTCCCTGACCAATCCGCAGGTGGCCGAGCTCCTCACGGTGGCCCGCTCGATCCTCTCCGGCGTCCTGGCGGGGCAGGCCGAACTCCTTGCCGATCTGCGCGCCGCCACGCCGGAGGCGAAACCGCCCGCCGGAACGGCCAACCAATGACCGGCGGTCGCCCCTGCGCCGCACATGGACAGCACTCCGCGTGCCAGGGGCGGCCGTCATCCCTCGTGAAGAGGCCCGCGGACGGGGACCACGAGGGACGGCTGTGATCTCCGTCCGCTGGTCCGCCGGGACAAAATCTCAATAAAGCACGCAAAGCGCAAGAAAAGTGCCGTAACTCCGGCTGCGGAGAACTCCGTTAGCCGCCTCGGAAGAGTCCTCGCGACGACGCGGGAGGGGTGCGCATGGGCTTGTCGCGCAAGATCCGTACGACCGGGCGGGTGGCCGAGCCCGCGCCACCCGCGCCCGACGGCGGCGTGCTGCCGCAGGCCCGTCGGCTGGGCGGTTCGGCCCAGGTCCGGTGCGTGGACGCGGGATCGTGCAACGGGTGCGAGATCGAGATCGCCGCCGCCTTCAACCCGGTGTACGATGCCGAGCGCTACGGCGCCCGGCTGGTGGCCTCGCCCCGGCACGCGGACGTCGCCCTCGTCACCGGGCCGGTGACGCGCAACATGGCGGAGCCGCTGCGCCGCACCGTCCAGGCCATGCCCGAACCGCCGATCGTGCTGGCCGTCGGCGACTGCGCGATCGACTGCGGTGAGTTCGCCGGGGGTTACGGGATCGAAGGCGCGGTCGGCGACGTCGTGGCCGTCGATCTCGCCGTGCCCGGATGTCCGCCGGAGCCGGCGGCGATCGTCGCGGCTCTGCGGCGGGTGACCGGCCGGTGAGCATCATCACGGCCGGTCTCTGGGTGGCGGCCGGGCTCAGCGGCACGGGAGCGCTGACGGGCGCCGTGCTGCCCCTGCGTTCACGCCTGGTCGTGTCCGGACTGTGCACGGCCGGGGTCGGTGCCGCCGGCTGCGCGGCGGGGATCGCGGCTCTCGGCGGGGAGGCGTGGTCCACCCGGCTGCCGGGCCTGCTGCCCCTGGCGGGCACCGTCTGGTCGGTGGACGCCCTGTCGGGGCTCTTCATGGCGGTGGCGGGCTCGGTCGTGGCCGCGGTGGCGGTCTACGGCATCGGCTACGCCTCGGGGCACGGCGCCCGCGGCCTGGCCTCCCGAACCGCCCAGGCGGTCCTCCCGCTCTTCGCCCTGACCCTGTTGCTCGTCCCGGCCGCGGCCTCGGTGTCCACGTTCCTGCTGCTGTGGGAGCTGATGGCGTTGTCCTCGCTCCTTCTCGTCCTCGTGGAGCACCGGGAGCGGGCGGCGGTGCGGTCGGCGGGTGTCTGGTACGCGGTGATGACGCATCTCGGCCTGGTGCTGCTGCTCGCGGGATTCGCCCTGTTCGCCGCCCGGGCCGGGGGCGAGGACTTCGGGGAGCTCCGGCGGCACGCCGGCGAGATGGCGCCGGCCGCAAGGGGCACCGTGTTCGTCCTCACGGGTGCCGCGTTCGCGTCCAAGGCGGGTGCCGTGCCGCTGCACGCGTGGCTGCCCCGGGCCCACCCCGAGGCGCCCGGCCCGGTCTCGGCGCTGATGAGCGCGGCCATGGTCAACCTCGGGGTGTACGGGATCGTCCGCACCGGTTTCGACCTGCTGGGCGGCGGCCCGGCCTGGTGGTGGATCGGGCTGATGGCGGTGGGCGGGCTTTCCGCCGTGTACGGGATCCTGCAGGCAGCGATGGCCTCGGACCTGAAGCGGCTGCTCGCCTACTCCACGGCGGAGAACCTGGGACTCGTCCTCGTCGGCGCCGGTGCGGCGGGGCTCTTCGCCGCCTCCGGCGACCGCTCCCTGTCGGCGCTCGCACTGGCCGCGGCCCTGCTGCACGTGGTGAACCACTCCGCCTTCAAGGCCCTGTTGTTCGGCGTGGCCGGTTCGGTGGTCCGCGCCACGGGGGTACGGGACCTCGACCGGCTCGGCGGCCTGCGGGCCCGGATGCCGGTGACGGCGGCGCTTTTCGCCCTGGGCGCGCTGGGCGCGATGGCGCTGCCGCCGGGAAACGGGTTCGTCAGCGAATGGCTGCTGCTCCAGTCGCTCATCCACGGCCTGGAGCTGCCGGGCGTGGCCGTGGCGGTCGTACTGCCGTTGTCGGTCGGGCTCATCGCCCTCTCCGCGGGAATCGCCGCGACGGTGTTCGTGAAGGCGCTCGGCGTCGGCTTCCTCGCCCGGCCGCGTGACCCGCGTGCCGCCCGCGCGCACGAGTCGCCCCCGCTGATGCTCGCCGGAATGGGCCTCCTCGCAGTGGCCTGCGCGGGTCTCGCCCTCGTGCCGGGGCTCCTCGGCCCCGGCCTCGACCGGGCCGTGACCGCCGCCGGGGCGCCCGGAGCGGCGGCGGTGACCGGCGGCGGCCTGGGGGTACGGCTGGACGCCGTCTCGGCCTCGCTGTCGCCGCTGTGGGTGGTGGCCGCCCTCACCGGGGCACTGCTGCCGGCCACTGCCCTGCCACGGCTGTACGGTGCCCGGCGGCGCGGGAGCGCCCGGCTGTGGGACTGCGGCGGTGGTGCGCCCACCCCGCGCATGGCCTACACGGCGACCTCGTTCGCCGAACCGCTCCAGCGGGTCTTCGACGACGTCCTGGCCCCGGAGCAGGACGTGGACGTGACGCACACACGGGAGTCGGCCTACCTGGTCGAGCGGGTCCGCTTCCGCAACCGCGTGCCCGACCGCATCGAGCACCGCCTGTACGAGCCGGTGCTCGGCCTGCTCGCCCGGACGGGGCGGACGGCGCGACGCCTCGCGGGCGGCAGCGTCCACCTCTACCTCGGCTACGGCTTCGTCGGCCTGCTGACCCTGTTCGTGGTGCTGGTGGTGGGCTGGTGAGCGCGATCGGATACGCGGCGGTCACCGCCCAAGTGGGGGCGGTCGTCGCGGGCGCGCCGCTGCTCACCGGACTGATGCGGCAGGTACGGGCCCGGCTGGAGGGGCGTGCGGGCGCGGGTGTGCTCCAGCCGTGGCGGGACACACGCAAGTTGCTGCGCCGCGAGCCGATCACCCCGGTCGGCACGGGCCCGGCCTTCCGTACGGCGCCGGCGCTGCTGGTGGCGACGACCCTGGTGGTCGCCGCGCTGGTGCCCCTGCTCTCGACGGACAGCCCGGTCGCGGGGCGGGCCGACCTGATCCTGGTCGTGGCACTGCTCGCGCTCGGCACGGTCTCGCTGGCGCTGGCCGGCCTGGACACGGGCACGGCCTTCGGCGGCATGGGATCCTCGCGGGAGATGACGATCGCCGCGCTCGTCGAACCGACCCTGCTGATGGCCGTGTTGGCGCTGTCGATACCGGCCGGGACCACCAATCTGCCGGCCATCGTCGACGGCGCGGTACGGGAGCCGGACCGGCTCGCCTCCCCCGCCGGGCTGCTCGCCGCGGCCGCACTCGCGATCGCCGTGCTGGCCGAGACCGGGCGGCTGCCCGTGGACAACCCGTCCACGCACCTGGAGTTGACCATGGTGCACGAGGCGATGGTCCTGGAGTACGCGGGCCGCGACCTGGCCCTCGTGGAGCTGGGCGCGCAGATGCGGCTGACGGTCCTCCTGGGGCTGTTCGCCTCGCTGTTCGCGCCGTGGGGCGTCGCCACCTCCGCGTCGGTGGCCGCTCTGGTGGTGGCCTTGGTGGTGTTCGCGGTGAAGGTCGCGGTCCTGGGGGCGGCGCTGGCGGCGGCTGAGGTGTTCTGGGCGAAGTTGCGGCTGTTCCGCGTGCCCGAACTGCTCGCCGGTTCGTTCCTGCTGGCGCTGCTCGCGGTGGCCGCCTCGTACTTCCTGAGCGGGGAGTGAGCGGGCATGAGCGACAGCGCGTACACACAGCTCCTGAACCTCGCGTGCGGGGCGTTCCTGCTGGCCGCCGTGGTCGTCCTGTGGCACCGCGAACTCGCCGCGATCGTACGGGTCTTCGCGCTGCAGGGCGTCGCGCTGGCCGCTGTCGCGGTGCTGCTCGGCGTGCACGAGGGGCGGGTGGACCTGGTGGTCGTGGCCGTGGGCATCGGGGTGCTGCGCGCGGGAGTGCTGCCGTATCTGATGCGACGGGCCCTGTCCGCGCCGACGGTGGACCGCCGTCCGTACGACCGGGGGAACGCGGAGACCCGGGAGACCCGGCCCCTGGTGAACGTGGCCGCCTCGCTGCTCGCGGCAGCGGTCCTGACCCTGCTGGCCTACGCCGTGGCGCGGCCCCTCGTCGAGCTGGATCCGACCCCGGCGACCCGCGCCCTGCCGGTGGGGCTCACGGTGGTCCTGATCGGGTTCTTCGTCCTGGTCACCAGGCGCCGGGCGCTCTCCCAGGTGGTGGGCTTCCTGCTGCTGGACAACGGGATCACCGCGACCGCCTTCCTCGCCACGTCCGGAGTGCCGCTCATCGTCGAACTCGGCGTCTCCTTCGACGTGTTGCTCGCTGTCCTGGTTCTCCAGCTGCTCACCGCCCGGATGCGGGCCGCGTTCGGAACGACCGACCTCGACGATCTGCGGGAGCTGCACGACTGATGGACGCCACCTCGACCGCGCTTGCCCTGACCGCGCCCGTCGTCGTCCCGTGCGCCGTGGCCGGCGCCCATGCCCTCGCCCTCGCCCGCTCGCGACCCCAGGTCGCTCAGGTGGCGGCGGCGCGCCCCGTACCCGTACCCGTCCTTGCCGGAACGGCGCTGCCGGAGCCGGAGCGGCGCGCCCCGGAGAGGGGTCCCGCACCGGCAGCTGCCTGGTGGGGGCTGCTGTCCCCGCTCACGGTCCTGGTGTGCGGGGTGCTGCTCGCTGTCGCCCTGCCCCGCGGCGGGGCCTTGGCGGCCTTCAGCGGGTTGCTGCGGGCCGACGCGCTCACGGTGTGGATGCTGTTCGTGATCGGCGCGGTCGCGCTGATCGCCTGTGCCTCGCTTCCGTCGTACGGGTCCGGGGAGCGACTTTCCGCGCGCGGTACGGCTCTGCTCCACGCGCTCGTGCAGGCGTTCCTGGGAGCCATGTGCCTGGCCGTGGTGACCGCGAACCTCGGCGTGCTGTGGGTGGCGGTCGAGGCGACCACGATCGTGACCGCCTTCCTGGTGGGTCACCGGCGTACCCGCGCCTCCGTCGAGGCCGCCTGGAAGTACGTCGTGATCTGCTCCGCCGGGATCGCACTCGCCTTCCTCGGCACGGTGCTCGTGTACTACGCCGCCCGGCAGGCCGGCGTCGACGAGTCGCACGCCCTGGACTGGCCGACCCTCGTCGCCCACGCCGGCGCGCTCGACCCGTCCGTCACCCGGCTGGGCGTCTCCCTGGTGATCCTGGGCTTCGGCGCCAAAGCGGGCCTCGTACCGCTGCACGCCTGGCTGCCCGACGCCCACAGCCAGGCGCCCGCCCCGGTCTCCGCCCTGATGTCGGGCGTGCTGCTGTCCGTCGCCTTCTCCGCGGTCCTCCGCTACGACGTGATCGCCGACACCGCGCTGGGGGAGGGCTGGACGCGGCTGCTGCTCGCGGGGATCGCCCTGGTGACCCTGGCCCTGGCCACGGCCCTGCTGCTCGCCCAGCGGGACTACAAGCGGATGCTGGCGTATTCGAGCATGGAGCACATGGCCCTGATCGCGCTCGGCACGGCGATCGGCACGCCGCTCGCCCGCGCCGCGGTGCTGCTGCACATCGCCGGGCACGGGCTCGCGAAGGCGGTCGCGTTCTGCGCCTCGGGGCACGTGCTGCGCCTGACCGGGACCACGCTCGTCGGGCGGGTGCGCGGACTGCTCGCCCGACTGCCGTGGCCGGGCGGTGTCCTCGGTCTCGCCGTGCTCGCCCTGCTCGGTTTCCCGCCGTTCGCGCTGTTCGCGTCCGAACTGGGCATCGTGCGCGCCGGATTCGGCGCGGGGATGGGCTGGGTGACGGCGGTGGCCCTGCTGCTCGTGCTGGCCGCGTTCGCCGCGCTCGCTGCCCGTACCGCCCGTATGCTCCTCGGCCCGTCACCCGCGCCCGCCCCGGCGCCGTCCGGAGCGGGGGCCCTGTGGGCCCTTGCCCTCGGGCTCGTCGCCTGCGCCGCCCTCGGTGTCACGACCGGCCCGCTCACCGGTCTACTGCACGATGCCGCCGCGATCGGAGGTCACTGACATGCGTTCCGTGTACGAGGTCGGCGTCCGCGAACTGCCCCGGCAGGCGGCCGATCTGCTCGCCGCGGGCCACCGGCTCGCGCTCGTGGCCGCCCACCACGACGACGCCGGCGTCCGCGTCGTCTACCTCTTCGTGGCGGGTCCGCCGGACGTCCGCATCGAACTCCATGTCCACCTCGACCCGGACAAGCCCGCGATCCCCAGCCTCGCGGCGGAGTCCTTCCCCGCGGGCCGGTTCGAGCGCGAGATGCGCGATCTGCACGGCGTCGTACCGCTGAACCACCCCCTCCCCCGCCGCCTGGTCCGGCACTTCCACTGGCCCAAGGGCTGGTACCCGATGCGCCCGGACGCCGGGCCGCCACCGCCGTTCGCCGAGCAGGAAGGCCCGTATCCCTTCCTGGAGGTCGAGGGGGACGGCGTGTACGAGATCCCCGTCGGCCCCGTGCACGCCGGGCTGATCGAGCCCGGGCACTTCCGGTTCTCCGTCGTCGGCGAGACCATCCTCAAGCTCAAGGCCCGGCTGTGGTTCGTCCATCGCGGTGTCGAGAAGCTCTTCCAGGGCCGGACCGTCTCCGCCGGACTTCCGCTCGCCGAACGCATCAGCGGCGACACCGCCATCGGCCACGCCCTCGCCTACTCCCTCGCCGTCGAGGAGGCCACCGGCACCGAGGTCCCGGCCGCCGCCGCCCGCGCCCGAGCGCTCCTCCTCGAACTGGAGCGGTTGCACAACCACATCGCCGACCTCGGCATGCTCTGCAACGACGTCGGCCACGGCATCCTCAACGCCCACGCCCAGCGCGTACGCGAACAACTCCTGCGCCTGAACGCCGAGATCACCGGCCACCGGCTCCTGCGCGGCGGAGTCCTCCCCGGCGGCGCCGTCCTGCGCGCACTTCCCGATCCGGACCGGCTCGCCGCCCTCGGCCGCGACATCCGCGACATCGCCGGCCTCGCCCTCGACCACTCCACCGTCCGCGACCGTTTCACCGGCACCGCCGTCCTCACCGCGGAGGCCGCCCGGGACATCGGCTGCCTCGGCTACGTGGCCCGCGCCAGCGGCCTCCCCGGCACCGACGCCCGCGTCTCCCACCCCTTCGCCCCGTACGACGCGGAGCTCGCCGTCCCGATCCGCGACACCGGCGACGTCCTGGCCCGCTTCCTGGTCCGCGCCGAGGAGATCGACGTCTCCCTCGCCCTGATCGACCGTCTCGCGGAGAACCTGGCACCGGGCGAATCCCGCGCGCCGGTGGCGGGACGCGCGGGCTCGGGCGTCGGGATCGTCGAGGGCTGGCGCGGCACCATCACGACCCGCGTCGAAACCACCGCCGACGGCCGCCTCACCCGCGTCAAGCCCGTGGACCCGTCCTTCTACAACTGGCCCGCCCTGCCCATCGCCCTTGCGGACACGATCGTCCCGGACTTCCCCCTGACCAACAAGAGCTTCAATCTCTCCTACGCGGGCAACGATCTCTGACCGGCTGCTCCAAGGGCGTCACCCGCAGAACCGCGCACGGACTCACCAGTCCTCACAAAGCCACACCTGAACCCTGAGCGACAGCTGCACGCTTTTCGCGGGTCGCCCCATTCAAGGCTCGCGGCACGCAGTCGCGCCCTACGGGCGGGAGACGCTCCAGCATCCGCACGACCTCCGCAAGGTCGGCCCCTGGCGACGTCACCGCTCGCCCGCGAGGTCGAGATCGCCCCTGCGCGTCTCGACCGCAGCCTCGGCGCGCCGGGGTCGCCACCACGGCTCCTCGGGCAGCTTCCCCGCAGCCTCGAACGGCTCGCCGGGGCGGGGAAGCGCCACCGCCTGGCCTGCCTCCTCGGCCGCGTCCTTCGTCCACTCCCCCGGCTCTGCCCAAGGGTGCAGCGCGAGATTGAAGGTTCCCCAGTGGATCGGCAGCATGATGCCGAGCGGCTGCCCGCCCTGGAGATCGAGATGCGCCTGCATCCCCTCGGCGGGGGTCATGTGGATGTCGGGCAATATGACGCTCAATCACTTCTCATACAATCATGTTGCGTTGGCCTTCATGTCGCGCGCCGCCGAGTCGGCGCGCCACTCTTAATCACCCGCTCGCCGACCGCCACGGATGGCCATAGAGAGCCCCCAATGCAGCTTCGTCGCGGTCCACCCCCTCACGCACCACAGGGGACCTCCCGCAGCGGCGACATCCGCTCCGCCGGGCCCCGGGTCCGCCCTTCGCCCAAGTTCAAACATGCGGTCGTCGCGACCGACGACGTGCCTTCCTGGTCCTGCGTCAGGGGCGCTCCAGGGACGGCGAAAGCGTTCTGGACACGGTTGGCGAGCTGGCGACAGGGCCGCACTGACGCGGTGATCCCGACTGTCAGCCCCCGGTAGGCAGTTGCCCCTCGACATGCGGGCTCTGGCTTCGCCAGAGACCCCAACCGATGTGGCGGCACGTGACCCTGACCTTCACCACCGACGCCAAGGTCCCGATCGTCACGCAGACAGAGATCGGATCTTCCGAAAAAATGACTATCCGGGCAGGGTGAGGCGCACCATGGACTGCGGCTGAGGTCACCCGGCCGCCGGACCACAACGATGCTGTGGCGACTTGTCGCTGCCCTCCTGGAGACTCCGTTGCTACCAACTGCAGAACTTCTTGTCGGCATGTCACGACACCTGAGCACCTACGGGGCCAGCCAGCCCAAGGCCGATCTGGCCCAGCTTGAGTTCGCGGGCCGGATCTTTGAGCTCGCTCTCCGGCTACGGGGCAGCGGTGTCAGCTCACCCGAGCGTGTCGAGGCCCTTGGGGTCAGCGCCGGCATCAGCAAACGAGAGATCCGTAGGGAGTTCCTTCCCACGCTTGAGGTGCTGGGTCTTGTCGACCTCGAGCGCGACCATGAGGGTGCCATCAAGGTGGTGTCTGAGAAAATCCCGCCTGTCGACGATCTCTACCAACGTGCCGACAGCGTTCTCAGTAACGTCATGCCTGAACCGCTTGAGATGATGGCTCTCACGATTCTCCGTATGACCACCATCATGCCGATCACCATCTCGACGGCAAAGGAGGAGTGCGCGGCACTCGGACCTGAAGACCGTGCTGTCCGGGCAATTGAGAACCTTGAATCCCTGCACCTCTGCACTCGTCAGCGAAGCGCCGACGGGGACGAGGTGCTCTTCAACCCCAATGTCTGGGCAGTTGACAAAGATCATTCTCATGCCGCTTTGCAGGCCGAGGATGGGGCCGTACGAGCGGCACTGAGCGGCGTTCTGGAGGAGGTGGCTGCGACAGCTGGAATGCCCGAGGACGAGATCCAGTCCGGAGAACGGAAGTGGGTGGACTACGCTGTCTCCCAAGGACTTCTGCTGCGATCTCTCGTCACCACGCTCGGAGGCCAGGAGCGAGCATTCCTCTTCTCCCCGCACATGGGGCGATCCGTGTTCGACGCCCCGACGGGAGCCGACCCGTCAGGGCACGTGCGTCAGCTCATCGGCTCCATGGTGTTCGCTCGACGATTCGCCAGTAACCGGCTCTTCGCTCCAACTGCCTTCCTGCGAAAGCTGGTACGAAACGGCGAGGCAGGAGACGCATCCAACATCGGCACCGACTACTCCATGCTCGAAACTGCCGGAATCGTTCGCGTTGAGCCGGCATACAGGTTCAAGAAGTTCGTCCTCCTGCAGGCAGACGTCGCCGAGGAAGCCATCACCTACCTTGAGGACAGCGCAGACGGGAACACCACGTCGGGTGCCCTCCAAGGACAGCGCGGCTACCGCCACCCTGAAGCGGAACGAGCACGGCGCCTGGTCCAGTCACCCAAGGAAGCAGCCCCCAGCCCCAGCGCTTCGCAAGATATTCTCGCCGCACTGCGACAAGAAATGGGGCGGCGGCGCTATGACCGGTAGGGCTGGAAAGGAAAAGGGCGACGAACTGGAACGCCGGTTCGCCCGAGCGGAGTTCGCGGATGGCGCACTCGTCCGCGTACGTCACCCCGTCACGCAGAGCGTTGGGGGGCGGCCGCGGACGGTAACGGACGTCGACGTGCTGTCGATCGATTTCGACTCAAGACTCCGTCCCCACATCGGCATCAGCGAGTGCAAGTCCACCCGCGGACAGAGCGGGGAGCAGGACCGCCTCTTGTGGTTGCGGGGGCTGCAGGCCCTCGTCGGTGCGGACCGCTCGGCGCTCGTTCGTCAAACCGTCACTGAGGCCGGCCGCGGGGTAGCTCGCCACATCGGGGTTGACCTGTTTGCCAGCTCGGAGCTGGAGCGTCGTGAGCAGGTCCTAGAACACGTACCGCAGCACTTCGCCACCATCGGGGAGACCGCCTTCAAGGAGGAGAGCGCTGCTGCGGACCAGCAGCTCAAGAAGATCGGAGATCTCCCGTCAGGGCTCGTCTCCTTCCTCAGGCACGACGCGCTCCTGGCTGATCCTCACAGAGTCCTAGGAGCGCTGCTGACCCTGGATGAGGTGACACGCACCGGGACAATTCTTCCCAACCCTTTGGCCAAGCTGGTGGCGGGGCACGTTCTCCAAGCGCTGGTATCCGCAGCCCTACGCGCCGGCGGCCGGACCGACACCGTGGGCTCCGAGGGGACGCGACGAGAGATCGAGCAGGGGCTGAACACCGGAGACCCTCACGACCGCCAGATCCTGCGAGTGGCGGAGATGGCTGACGCCTTGCTCCGTGAGGAGCTCGTAACCATTCATCAGGCGTACCGGTCGGCAGGCGCACCCGCGATTGAGCGCCCTGTCCCCTCCGTCCGCGACGCGATGTCACAGACACCAGCGTGGCTGGTCAACTTCATGGACCTCGCCGAACGTCTGCGACGCCGAAGCCCAATCGCCCGCCAGCTGCCCCAGACCATCGACCTGGCGGTCTTCGACGCCCTACTCGGCGGCGACGCTTGGAAGGCACCGGCGTTCGATCACCTCTTCGCACGCGAGCACCGACAGGCCCTGGGAATCGCCATGGACTGCCTGTCGAAGGCAGTGCCAGAGTTGACGAAACACCTACTCCCCTTGAAGGACCTGCCCTTCGACCGAGCCGCAACAGCCTCCCTCAGCCAGTCGAAGCATCAGTGATCACGTACCTGGGTTGGGGCAGGCACCCGCCTGCCCCAACCCAGGCCGCACTCTCAATGAACTGCACCTGAGAGGCTGGCCGTGTCTGCACTCCGAGCCAAGGGCCCTGGTGCCCGGAAGTTGCCGCTGGCCGTCGCCACATGGGGCACAATGCCTCGGTGACAGGTGGGAACCCGAATCGCCGCCCGGTGGAACATCCCGCGCCGACAGACGCAACAGTGAAACAGCTGTACGGAACCGCTTTCCGCTGCGGCAAGCCAGACTGTCAGCGCCCCTTGTTCCGGTTGGACAACGAGACCGGCGATCGGACCCTCAACAGCCGCGTCGCGCACATCCACGCACGCAGGGAGGGTGGCCCCCGATGGAACCCCCGCATGTCGGACGAGGCGAACCGCAGCGGGCAGAACCTGCTCCTGCTATGCATCGAGCACTCGTACGAGATCGATGAAAACGCCGCCCGGTTCCCTCCGGAGATGCTGCGGGAGTGGAAGGCGGCGCAACTGGCCGAGCACGACCAGATTCAGCGGTCGTGGCACCTGAACAACGATGAAGTCGCGGAAGCATCCGTGCTCTCCTTCGACCCCCATCAGCTGAGCATCGCCACGGCCAGTGCGACAACGGTCATGGCGGCGGCCCGGGCAGTAGGGAAGATGGTGAGCGTCGGTCGCCATCGACGTCGCCTCGCGCAACAAGCGGCTCAGGATTGGCAGGCATTGCGTCTCCACACGAACAGGACGATGCCCGTCTTCGATCTGGACGGGGACCGCCTGACCGTCGAGCCGTCCAGGGCAGAGACCAAGCCCTACCAGGATGCGCTGGAAGGAGCTCTCGCCGCGAGCCAGGCCGAACTAGAACCCCTGGCCGTAGAGGTCGTTGCCGAGCTCCACGCCGTATCTGCCGCCGACCAAAGTCTCGGGCCGTGGTGCGACTGGGTAGAACGACGGGTCGAAGAACTGATTGCCGCAGCAGGTCGATGGCCAGGACGGCCGCCGACCGAGGACGACCAGGCATGGCCAGACGCGGTCGCCGAGCTGCAGCGCGCCTCAGCGGCCCTGAGCGCCGCCTGGCGAGGGGACCGGACAGTCTCCCCGCCAGAGCCGACCCTCGCCGTCTCTGGACCGGTCGAAACAGACCAACAGCGTGCGGTGCGGGAGCACTGGGAACTACTGGAATCGGCAGGCCCCTGGGGCCGGGTGAAGCACCGTGACTATGACGCGGCGCTGTACGCACGCCTGATCGAGGCGCTGCCTTTGGCGAACGCTCTTCCCCCCGTGCCATCGCTGACGGCGATGGGGCTAGACGTTACGGCCCGGCGTGCGGCGACTGTGGCCCGCAACGCCGACGAGACCACCTACCGTGCCCTCATTCGTCAGGCCAGCGAGCAGACGCCTCTGGCTGCCTCGGTTGTTCTGCTCCAGCATCTCGGCACCATCGCGAAACAGCAGGGTCGCGAGGCACTGCAGGATGCGGCAGCCGCCGAAGCCACGAAACTCCTGCTGGCTGAAGACTGGAAGGCTCCCACTGCCTGGGCGGACAACAGCAATTACGCACGACGGCTGCTTGCATGGACTGCGGGTGCCAGCCACGGCGGAGAAGTTCGAGAGACCCTGGAGACAGCACTCGAGGGAAACCCAGACTTGCTGCCGGCGATGATCGAAGCGATGGGGCAGTGGGGCGAGACCTTCAGCCGTGACGGAACCGATGCGACTCGGATATTCCAGCGAATCTCGGAATTGCCGGATTGGTTCCCTGCGGGGTTGGTCGCAGATCTCATCAAGCAGATGTTCCCAGCGGTCTCTGCAGCCGACGAGTTTGGCAGCGAGCGATACAGCGACGTGGTGCAGCGACTCGCCAGCCAGATCCTGCGGATCGCCGAGGGCAACAGCAACGAGTGATAACGCGGGTCCGTCCTGTGTTGCTCGGCCGAGGGGGAGTTCGCGGACCGGCCAGCCGAAGCGTGCCAGAGACCCGAGGGATCTTCAGAGGTAGTCGACGAACAGGCAACTCTCCAGCACCACACGTGCCAAGACGAGGGTCGACCAGACCGGCGGGGGCTTCCGGAACTCGATCGCCCCTGTAGTGCATCGGCCGTTACCGTCCTCCTATGGACGATTCCCTCACCTTCGAGAGCTTCTGGGCCGGCGCAAAGAAGTCAGCGCACAAGGCCATGGACGACCATGCGCGAGGAGAATACGACGAATTCGCCCTCCATGCCGGAGTTTCTGTAGAGCGCCTATGTAAGGCCGTCCTGGTCTCAAAGAACCCGATCTACATCGCGGAGATGAAGGGCAGCGCGGAGATGCTGTTTCATCTCGGCGGACATCGCGTCGCCAGCAAGGTCCGCACGATCGGCGCCGCAGAGGCCATCGCCCGCCTACGCACGCTGAATGTCCTCCCCGTCGACCGGAAGTTGGACCTCCTGATCGACCTGCGCAACGGCGTCGCCCACGCCTCGACGGGCAACCAGGCCAAGGGATTGCTCTCGACGCTTGCGGCAGCCGTTGCAGCCCTCCATGAGGAATTGGATCAGCCCCTGAACTCCTTCTGGGAGCGGTGGACCGAGTCCGCACGCGTGGCGATCGACCAGGCCGCATCCAAGGTCCATCGCGACGTGCAGGTCCGCATCAGCCAGGCACTCCACAGGTTCAACGATCGCTTCGAGGGCCTCCCTGACGAGGCCAGGGATCTCATCGTGCGGGCTCAGATGTCCCCGTACAACGAGGAGCTCCCTGTCACGCTTGATGATGGTCGAAGGGTTGTCCTACGTCTTGTGGGAACCGGCTGTCCCGCGTGCACAAGCAAAGCCTCAGTCTTCTTCGACGAACAAGCTGAGTCGCCCAACGCGCTCTTGATGGTTCCCCGATCCCTCAAGTGCTTCACATGTGGACTGACTCTGGACACCTTGGATGAGATACATGCATCCGGTGTGCGCGTCAAGCCGCTCATGTTCCCCTCGCGGGAGTACGTTGCGGCCGAGTTCGGAGAAACACACCAGGGCTGACGCACCGCGCCCCGGCACCCCGCCGGGGCTTTCCCGTTTCCCTGTGCCGGATCTTCCTACCCCCGCCCCGCTGGGGGGAGACCACTGACTTTGGCCTGCTCACGTCCCTCGCTTCTGCCGAGGAGACCGAGAACCCTGCCGACACAGCCAAGATGATCGGCAGCTCCGCGCGCCCGCTGTCTCAGCTGCCCATGATGCGTGTTCGGACGACAAGTGGGTGCGGCCCCTCTAGCGTCGGCAAGGGCCTGAACTGCTGGGCACCTGCCGAACACTCCCGGCGAGGCGCACCGTCCAGCGCACGCACCAAGCGGTCGCGCTCCTCGCCCGGAAGACGAGCCAGTAGGCGCATGATCCCATCGAGGTCATCCTCGCTCGCCGTCACCGACCGCCCAAGGTCGAGATCACGCTTGGGGACTTCGGCAGGAGCCTCGACCGGTTGGGGCCTACGCCACGGGTGAGCGATCGGATGGGACACAGCCCGCCACCACGGCTTCTCTGGCAGCTTCCCGAGGCTCGAACGGACGCGGGAACCCTCCCCGGCCCCGGTAGACAACTTCGATGCGCAAGCGGGGCCGAAGCCGGTCGCTCAGAGCGAGAAGGTCCAGGGGTCGTCGTACGGTTCGGGCTTTTCGGGGTGGATCATGCAGCGGATACAGCGCGAGAGTCCCGGTTCACCGGTTCCGGCGGCGGCGTACATCCACGGCAGGGTGTCCATGGCGTGTGCGCGTTCTTCTGTAGCGAAGGTGTCGATGGTCTGGTGCAGGTCCTCGGGGGCGGGTTCGTCCGTGAGGCAGAGCCAGCCGATTGCCGCGGCCAGGCGGACTTCGGGGGCCTCTGTCCGGTCTTGCCACCGCTCGCGGAACCACGAGACGGCCGGCGGCTGTACGTGAGCTCGGGCGGTCTCGGCGACGGCGAGGAGCAGGGCGGCGCGGACCATGGCGTCATGCTCGGAGGCGAACCTGGTGGCGAGGGCGGTTCGGACCGTGTGGTCGGGGTCGGCGGCGGTGGCCAGGGCGTAGGCGGCGTCGATGCGGATGGTGGGGTCGGAGTCGTCGAGAAGCCGCAGGAGTACGGGTGTTCCGGCGGTGATCGCGGCTCGGGCGGCGGCCACCGACCAGCCTGCCGGGTAGCCGCTCACCTCGACGCCGTAGTCGTCGTAGTCGTCTGGGGCGTGGCGCCGAGGATCGTTGCGGTGGAGCAGGAGTTCATCGCGGGAGACGACTCCGAAGTGCCGGGCGCGGGCCGGGCCGGAGAGTACGGCGAGGGCAGCGGCACGGTGCGGGTGGTGGGCATCGGCAGCGACGGGAATCAGGAACGGTACGGCCAGGGCGGCGGCGGCCCGGCTGTCGTTGGCACACAGGCCCCCCAGCACGCCCGGCGCGCGGCTAGCGGGGTCCTCGCCGGCGCGCAGCAAGTGAACGGCCTCCCGGGCATCGTCCCCGTGAGGGAAATTCCCCCACGGGACGGCGTCGAGGAGCAACCTGCTGTGGGCACCAGACTGGATGCCGGCCACCACCGCCCGCACATCGAACGCGCCTCCCGCGAACGAGGCCAGATCCGCTCCGTCCACCAGCGCCCGGCACATCGCGAACGTCGGATCGGTCCGCCAATCCCTCACACCACACCCCCACCATCGAATCCCCAGAGACTCGGTCATGCCTTGCCCGACCGCCCCCGCCGGCCGACTACGGGAAGAGGCACATCCCGACACCCACGAACCGCCAAGCATCCAGAAGATCCGTATGAGACTGCAGCTCAGCGATCGACGATGCGCGTTCGGACCACAACTCGGGACGGGCCCTGCGAGGTCGGCAAGGGTCTGAACCGCTGGACGACGGCCGCTTGCTCTCTGCGGGGTTCCCCGTCCAATGCCCGCAGCACTCGGTCGCGCCCCTCGGACGGCAGACGCTCCAGCATCCGCGCGACCTCGGCAAGGTCGCCACCGACCGACGTCACCGCTCGCCCGCAAGGTCGAGATCATCGCTGCGCGACTCGGCGACCTGCTCGGCAGGCCGGGGGCGACGCCACGGATGCGCGATCGGATGCGACACCGCCCGCCACCACGGCTCCACAGGCAGCGTCCCCGCGGCCTCGAACGGCTCGCCAGGACGGGGGAACGCCACCGCTTGGCCAGCCTCCTCGGCCTCGTACTTCGTCCACTCCCCAGGCTCCGCCCAGGCATGGAGAGCAAGGTTGAAGGTCGCCCAGTGGATCGGGAGCAGAACACCACCCGGCTGACCTCCCTGCAGGTCAAGGTGAGCCTGCACCCCCTCAGCCGGCGACATGTGAATGTCGGGCCAGGCCCCAGGAAGCGGCGTATAGTCCGTGTGGTTCTTGGGCCAGAACTCGCTGTAGGCACCGATCTGGATCATCGTGGCATCGAAGGGGCCGTGTGCGGCGCCTATCTCCTGGAAGCCCGGGAAGTATCCGGTGTCACCGCTGTGGTAGATGCGGTGCTCGGGGCCGCTGACCACCCAGGATGCCCACAGGGTGTGCTGGGTGTTGCGCAGACCGCGGCCGCAGAAGTGCCGCGCCGGGGTGGCGGTGAACCGGATGCCGGCCACC
Organism: Streptomyces sp. NPDC030222; assembly: GCF_055573115.1. Lineage (NCBI taxonomy): Bacteria > Bacillati > Actinomycetota > Actinomycetes > Kitasatosporales > Streptomycetaceae > Streptomyces > Streptomyces sp. NPDC030222. Next base: position 159,278 of record NZ_JBVICA010000003.1, on the reverse strand, counting down.
TCCGCCGACTCGTGCCAGTCCAGCTCGCGCAGCCGGCCGACCGACACCCCCCATCGTTCGAGGTGCGCCCCCACGCCGAGCGGCACGGCGAACACGGTGTCCGTGGTGGCCAGGGCCTTGATCGTGGGCAGGTCGAGATGGTCGTAGTGGTCGTGCGAGATCACCACGACGTCGACCGGGCCGAGCTCGGCGAGCGGCACCGGCACGGGGTGGAGCCGCTTGGGACCGACGAACGGGAAGGGGGAGCAGCGGTCGCCCCAGACCGGGTCGAACAGCACCCTGCGCCCGTCGATCTCGGCGAGCACGCTGGAATGTCCCATCCAGGTCAGACGCAGCCCCGAGGCCGGCGGGCGGGCCAGATCGGCAAGGGTGGTGCGGTGCACGGGTATGGGGGCCGCGGGGGTGCGCTTGGCGCGCTCCTCCTTGCGGAAGTACCCCTTGGCGAACTCCGCGGTCGACCCGGAGGGCCTGGTCCGGGCGGGGACCGGGTTCCGGAACACCCCGTCGGCGAAGTTCGGTGAACGCCGGATCCGCTCCATGCGCTCCCCGGAAGGGTCGGCTCCGAAGCCCGCGGGCCTGAGCGAACGGAGCCGGGCGCGCAACGGGGACCGCGACGGGGACGGGGATCCAGCGCTGGTCACAGCACCTCCTGGGGCACCTGGGGGCATTCGTGTAGTCCCATTATGTGCGGGGACAACGGTGGGGCGGACGGAAGAGTTCCAGGCCTGGGACCGATGTCGCGGGGCCTGGAGGCGAGCCGGGCGCACGCTTCAGCCGCCGGCCTGCCCGTACACCCTTTCGACATGGAGGCGCAGCACGAGCCTGCGGTCCTTCACCATGGCGCGCCGGTAGTCGTCCCAGTCCGGATGCTCGCCCTGGAGGTCGCGGTAGAGGCGGACCAGCTCCTCGACCGTACCGTCGTGCGGGTCGGCGGCCACGGGGGTGAGCTCGGCGGTCCCCTCGGCGACCGCGTAGGACCAGCGGTCGGAGCTGGTGACGTGGTAGCTCGCCCGCGGGTCGCGGCGCAGGTTCCGGGTCTTTGCGCGGTCGTCGGTGACCGAGACACGGATGACGCGCTCGTCGGGGTAGTAGGCGTGGATCACATTGGACAGCTGCGGCCGGCCGTCCTTCTTCAGCGTGACGAGGACGCCGCCCTTGTGGGTGGCGATCAGCCTCAGCAAAGAGTCCTGTCGCCGGTCGGTCGTGTGCTCGGAATCGGTCATGTGGGTCTCAACAGTGCGGGACGCGCACGGATTCCGCGGCCGTGTCACATTCCGCGGCGTCCGCCCGTCGTACTCGTGAACGGACATAACCGAGGAGTTCGAAGGAGGCCGTCATGGCCCGTGTCTCACTGGAACCGCGCCGCACCGTGTTCTTCCGTCTTGCGGAGTGGTACTCGAAGCGGATGTACGGAGCGGTGCTCGATCCCGCCAAGGTCCTGGGCCACCAGCCACAGGTGCTCCGGGCCGATCTGCGTTTCGAGCAGGCGGTCGCCAAGTGGAACAAGCTCGACCCCGGCCTCAAGGCGCTCGCCGAGATGACCGCGGCGGCGGCCATCGGATGCAGCTGGTGCATGGACTTCGGTTACTGGGAGAACAGCCGGCACGGCGTCGACCCGCGCAAGCTGCGCGATGTGCCGGTGTGGCGCGAGAGCGGTGTGTACACGCCGCTGGAGCGGGATGTCATGGCGTACACGGAGGCGGTGACCGCCACGCCGCCCGAGGTGGACGACGAGGTCGCGGAGCGGCTGCGTACGGCTCTGGGCGAGCCGGCGTTCGTGGAGCTGACCGCCATGGTGGCGGTGGAGAACCTGCGCTCGCGGATCAACTCGGCCCTGGGGCTGACCAGCCAGGGCTTCAAGGACTCGTGCGAGGTGCCGCTCGGCCGCGGTCCGGCGGCCGCCGGGACGGTGGGCGCGGAGGGGTCGCGCTGAAGCGGGATGTACGCCGGCAACGGCGTCCGCGTTGACAGGGGGCGCGACCCGTCCTGATACTGATCAGTTGTTCAGTACCAGCAATACTGACCAATGGTTCAGCACCAGGACGTCAACCGCCCCCTCCGAGGAGATCCCCGGCCGATGACCAGCCCGTTGCTCACGCTCACCTGGACGGACCATGTCACCGGCCGCCGGGGGTACCTGGTCGTCGACCGGCTCGTCCGCGGGGTGGCGAGCGGCGGGCTGCGGATGCGCGAGGGCTGCACCCTCGAGGAGGTCGCGGGCCTGGCCCGGGGCATGACGATGAAGGAGGCCCTGCACTACGAACCGGCGTGCCGCTACGTCCCGCTGGGCGGGGCGAAGGGCGGTATCGACTGCGATCCGCGCGACCCCGGGGCGTACGGGGTGCTGGTGCGCTACCTGCGGGCGATGCGCCCGTACATCGAGCATATGTGGACCACCGGCGAGGACCTGGGGCTCACCCGGGACCTGGTGGACCGGGCAGCCGCGGACGCGGGTCTGGTGTCGAGCGTGCAGGCCGTGTATCCGCTGCTCGACGACCCGGCGGAGGCCAGGAAGCGGCTGGCGGACGCCTTCGCCGTGGAGGTCGACGGGATCGGTCTCGACGAGCTGGTCGGCGGCTGCGGCGTGGCGGAGGCGACGCTCGCGGCCCTGGACCGTGCGGGGGTGCCGCGCTCCGGGACACGGGTGTCGTTGCAGGGCCTGGGGACCATGGGCGGGGCGACGGCGCGCTTCCTGGCCGGCGCAGGGCTCAGGGTCGTCGCCGTGGCGGACGTCAAGGGGACCGTCGCGCACCCCGACGGGCTGGACGTCGAGGCCCTGCTGGCCGCCCGCGACGCCTTCGGCACGGTGGACCGCTCCGCGCTGCGGCCCGGCGATCTCGAGCTGGACGGCGACGCCTGGCTCTCCGCGGACGCCGAGGTACTGGTCCCCGCAGCCGTCTCGTACACCGTCGACGCCGTCAACCAGGCAGAGATCAGGGCCCGGTGGATCGTCGAGGCGGCGAACATGCCCGTACTGCCGGACGCGGAGACCCTGCTGGCAGCCCGCGGTGTCACCGTGCTGCCGGACGTGGTCGTCAACTCCGGTACGAACGCCTGGTGGTGGTGGACCCTCTTCGGGGACGTCGGTCCGTCCGCGGACGAGGCGTTCGGGAAGGTGGGACGCTCCGTGCGCCGCCTGGTGGAGCAGATGCTGACCCGTGCGGAGGCCGACTGCTGCTCCCCGCGGGCCGCCGCACACGCCATCGCGGCAGACCGCCTCCCCGTGATCGCGGAACGGTTCGGCACATACCGCTGAGCTTCCGCCGGGCACCAGGGTCCGTGCGCCGGAATCACGTTGCCGCCGGCCCGCCCCGCGGTTAACGTCGCCTGCCATGACCACCCCCGAGCTCGGCTCCGCGCGACTGTCCCTCCGGCCCTACCGGCCCACCGACGAGGAGGACTTCGTCGCCCTCTTCCAGGACGAGCACGTCTCCCGGTGGATGGGTGACGGGCGGCAGGGCGAGGCCGCCGACCGGGCGCTGTTCGGGCGGGTGTTCACCCATGTCTACGCCAAGGACGCGTTCGACGTATGGGCCGTCCACCAGGGCGACGCCTATGTCGGTCATGCCGAGATCAAGCCGACCGAGGAGACCGGCGGCCATGAGATCGTCTACGCCCTCGGCCGCGCGCACTGGGGTGCCGGGCTCGGCACCGAGCTCGTCCGCCTGCTCGTGGACCACGGCTTCGGAACGCTCGGCCTGACCGCGGTGCACGCCACGGTCGCGGAGGACAACGAGCCCTCCCTGGCCCTGTTGACCCGCCTCGGCTTCCGGCACGTACGGGACATCGAGGAGCAGGACGGCAGCACCACGCGGCTGCTCACCCTCATACGGTGAGGCCGAGCGCCGCCGGGTAGTCGGGCAGGTCGACCGCGGTGGCCTTCTGCCCCTCCCTCAGCATCCAGTTGAGCAGGAAGGGCCTGCTCAGCAGGGTGTTGCGGGCCCGGAGCGCAAACCGGCCGCCCGGCGCCAGGAAGGCCCCCGTGCGGTCGCCGCCCTTCTGGCAGCCCTGGGCGTAGTCGCGCAGCCGGCGCTCGTACCGGGCGAAGGCGGTCCGGTGGTCGCCCTCGGCCAGTGCCAGTTCCCCGGCGAGCACATACGCGGCGACCATGGCCGTACCCGTGCCCATGCCGCCGATGGTGGCGCCGCACGCGGCGTCCCCCAGGAGGGCGGTACGGCCGGTGGACCAGGTGTCCACATCGGCCCTGCTGATGGCGTCGAAGTACAACTCGTCCGCGTCGCGCAGGGAGTCGAGGAGGCGGGGCACCTCCCAGCCGATGCCGGCGAACGCCCGCCGGATCAGGTGCTTCTGCTGCTCCGGATCGCTCCTGTCGTACTCGAGCCGGGGCGATGCGAAGACGAAGAACGCGCCGGCCTTCGTCGGGTCCCGGTGGTCGCCGCCGACGGAAGCCAGGCGACCGGGCGCGTTGTGCCCCAGGAAACCCCGGTCGAGTCCCAGGTGATTGGGCAGTTCCCAGGTCGCCGCGTAGTGGCCGAGGTGCCGCACGAACCGTTCCTCGGGGCCGAAGGCCAGGCGGCGCACGTTCGAGTGCAGGCCGTCCGCGCCGATGACCAGGTCGAAAGTACGCGGGGCGGCGTGACGGAAGCCGACGTCGACGCCGTCGGGGGTCTCGGTGAGGGCGGTGACCGAGTCACCGAAGACGTACTCGGCATACGGGCGGCTGTGGTCGTGGAGCAGCAGGGCGAGGTCGCCGCGCAGGACCTCGATGTCCCCACCCGCGAACTCGGCGGGCAGCCGCAGCAGTCGGCGGCCCTTGTCGTCGACGAACGTCATCGGGCTGCCGCCGGTGCGTATCTCGCGCAGCGCCGGAAGGACTCCCATGCGGGCCAGCACGGTCAGATGGGTCTCGCCCCGGAAGTCGACGGCCCGGCCGCCGGTGCGCAGCGCGGGCGCGAGTTCGACCACCGTGGGCTGGTAACCGTAACGGCCGAGCCAGTACGCCAGGGCGGGGCCCGCGACGCTCGCACCGGAGATCAGGACTTTCCTGCTCATGGATCGTCTCCTCGCACTGAAACTGTGTCCATGGGACACCATTTCTCTGTGTGTACGGTAGACGCAGTTTCAGCGTGAAGGCAAGGCGGGGCCGGAGGGCACGGGCGCGATGACCGAGCAGTGGAAGAAGACCGTGCAGCTGCTGTGGGGGCCTCACCCCAGACCGTCACGCGGCCCCAAACCGGCGCTCAGCCTGGACCGCATCGCCGGGGCGGGCATCCGGATCGCCGATGCGGAAGGCCTCGCGGCCCTGTCGATGCAGCGGGTCGCCGAGCTGTTGGACTTCACGAAGATGTCGCTCTACCGGTATGTGCCGGGGAAGGCCGAACTGATCGCGCTGATGGTGGAGCACGCCATCGAGGAGCCGCCGGCGCCACCCGCCGCAGACGACCCGACGGCAGGAGACTGGCGGGACGGTCTCGGCGCCTGGGCACGCCGGCTCGCGGAGGTCTTCGACCGGCATCCGTGGCTCCTGGACGCGACCGTCGGCCCCCGGGTCATGGGCCCCAGGGAACTGGCCTGGATGGAGAGCGCCGTCGCAGCACTCGACGGAACCGGCCTCACGGGCGCCGAACGGATGGACGCCGTGGCGCTGCTCGCCGGTCATGTGCGCGGGATCAAACAGCAGACGCGCGCGGCAGGTCCGAAGGCCGACACCGAGGCGCAGCTGTTCGCCCCACTGGGCCATGTGCTGGCCGCCCACGGCGGACGCTACCCGGCGATCACCGCCGCACTGACGTCGATGGCGCAGACCGGCGGGCAGGACCAGGCCCTGGAGTTCGGACTCCAGCGCATCCTCGACGGACTGGGCTCCCTCGTCGCACAGCGAGCGGAATGACCCCGTGCCCCCCGGCACCGCGTCAGGAACTAGGCTGACACAATGGCCAGAGTCCGGTTGAACGTGGAGGAACGGCGCGAAGAACTGCTGCGCGCCGCCGTCGAGCAGATTCAGGTCCGCGGTGTGGCCGCCGTGCGGATCGCGGACGTCGCTTCCGCGCTCGGCGTGAGCAACGCGCTCGTGCTCTACCACTTCTCGTCCAAGGAGAAACTCGTCGCCGCGGCCTTCCGGTACGCCGCCGAGGGCGACCTCGCGCATCTGCGCAAGCTGCTCGGCCGCCGCACCACCGCGGTACGCCGGCTCCGCTCCGCGGTCCGCTGGTACGCCCCCACCGGGCAGGCCAAGGGCTGGCGGCTCTGGATCGACGGCTGGGCCGCCGCCCTGCGCGAGCCGGCGCTGCGCGAGGTGACCCTCGAACTCGACCAGCGCTGGAAGGCGGCTCTCGCCGAGGTCATCGCCGAGGGCGCCGCCACGGGCGAGTTCCGGTGCGCGGACCCGCTCGCCGCGGCCTGGCGGCTGACGGCCCTCCTCGACGGCCTGGCGGTCCGCATGACGTCGTACCCGGGTTCGCTGCCCCGGCCGACGATGCTCGGCTGGACGGACGAGGCGCTGGCCCGTGAACTGGGCCTGGACCGAGCGGCCCTCACGGCCACGGCCCGCTGACCATCGGCGCGTTCCCCGTGCCTCCCGCGCCGGGGCGGTGTCCCGGCACCGGCATCGCGCGGCTCAGGACGAGCTGCTGCCGCACGACGAACTGCTCCCGCAGGACGAACTGCTCCCGCAGGACGAACTGCTTCCGCAGGAAGAGGAGCTGCTTCCGCACGAGGACGAACCGCCGTCGGACACAGGTCCGTGGTCGCTGCCACCGGAGTGGTGGTACGAGGGCGAGCCGTCCGGGCCGCCGTTCACCCACCAGGAACCGGACGTGTCCGTGGTCGTGCCGCCGCCCGAACCCTGCCCGCCGCCCGACGGCGTGGACGCCACACCGTCCACGGCACGACGCCAGGCCCAGCGCGCGAACAACCACACGACGGCGTTGAGCGCAGCGATGAACGCCAGGATGACGAGAATTATCACAGGCACCTCCTTCGGGTGATCGCAGTATGCTCGCGCCTTCTCCGGCTGAAGCGCGAGCTGAGGAACATCAGAGGTTGCCGCTGCCGGGCGGCGGTCCGGGCGTTGCACTCCTGGCGCGAACAAAGACCCTGGCGCGGCGTCAGGTCTGGTGCAGCGGCTCGTACGCGTCCGCCGCCAGACCGAACGTCCAGGCGACACCCTCGCGGGCCGTCCTGGTGACGGGCGGGACTCTCAGCCAGTACGTGCGGTGCGTTCCGTCCGGCTCCGGTGTGGAGTTGACGACCTCCACCATGACCACGGTCTCGTCGCCGTCGAGTTCGATGCGCCATAGCACACCCGTCTCGTCACGGTGCACCGGCTGGGCACCGGACTCGTCGAGGTAGCGCTCGTAGCCGTAGAACTCCAGCATCACCCGGCGGAGTTCCGCGTTCTCCTCAGTGCGTATCCGGTCCGGGGTGAGCTCGTGGAGGAAATCCGCGGGAACGGGCATACCGCGCCAGGAGTACAGCGCGAACCCGTCCGGGAACGCGAGGGCCGGACCGTCGCCGCGGTCCAGCCGGCCGGCTTCGTCACGGTGGAGTTCGGCGGGCCGCTCGCAGATCACGACCGTCTTCTCGTAGGGCCACCACCAGCCCGCGTGCCGGGCCACCCGGGCAAGGCCGTCGAGGCGGTCGCTGCGGCCGTCGAACGCGGCGAGCCAGGCGGCGTCGTGCTGGCCGAGCACCGCGTCGAGCAGCACCAGGCGGACGTCCTGCTCGGCGTCCGGTCCGTCCGCGAGAGCGTCCACGACTCCTGCGCGTATCCGGTCGGCGAGCGCGCGGGTCGTGCCCCACAGCGCCGCGCCGGTGGCAGCCCACCGCTCGCCGTAGCCGACCGGGCCCAGTTCGTCGTGGAGTCTGCGGCGTTCCCCGGCCCACGGCTTCGTCCGCACGTCGTCGCGGACGGAGCGTCCCGGATCGCCCGACTCCCGCAGGGCCACCACCGCCGCGCGGGGCGAGGCAGCCCAGATGATGCGCTGCGGATCCGCCAGGCCCGCCGTTCGGTAGGCGATCCGCACGCCCTCCTCGGCGGCCGCGCGGTCCGCCGGTCCGGTCGCCGCCGCAACGGCCCGCCACTCGTCGGCGTGCTGCGTGAGAGTCATCGTCCCCGTCACCTGTCTCCTGTCCCCGTGTCCTCGTCGCTTCGCGGTGCGGTTCAGTCCGCCACGATCCGGACCGCGCCCGGCACGTACTCACGCTGGCGCACCACCCGGAACCAGCCCTTCGGCAGCGGTATCGCCGCGTGCTCCTCGTGCACCAGCCGTCCGCCCCGCGGGAGGTGCAACAGCATCGGCCCGAACGGCCCCGCCTCGCGGACGAGCCGGCCGGGACCGTGGATCGCGTGCGCATGGCCGGTGACCTCGCCGAGCGCGAGCACCAGACGGCCGCGTCCGTCCCGCGGCTCACCAGGGGCACCGACGACGTGCGACGGCACGGCCTCCCCCTCGACGGGCACGACCAGGACGTCTCCCTGCCGGTACATGGCTCTCCCCTCGGCACGCCGGCACCGAGTGCGCCGGGCATGGGAAAAACGCTAGACGCGGGGTCTGACACCGCGCCCGGACGGGCCACCGGGCACCGGGCGTCCCGGGAGGAACGGGGCGCAGGACGGGCGGGCACGTGCGGGGCCGACGCCCCGGGGGACGCGTTGTCGGTGGCGCTTGGTAGAACTGCTGGCGATCGACCGACCACCGTCGTCCACCGTCAGGAGCAGCTCGCATGACCATTGGGGACCACCTGCGGGGGCTGGGCGGCCTGGCCGCGTACGACTTCCCGGGACCCGGCGGTGAGCCGGCGGATCTGCCGGACGCGGGCGCGGTGGCCTGGCGGATCTCCGCCGACGTCTACGACTCCGACGAGTCGTGGACCGAGGCCTTCGCCCGGTTCTGCGCGACGGTCGACACCGGGCGGGTGCGCGCGCTGGTCGTCGGCGCCTGGGAGGAGGCGTACGACAGCTCGAACGCGGAGGTCGTCTCCGCTCTCGTCGAGGCGCGCGACCGGCTGCCGGAGCTGGGCGCACTCTTCGTCGGCGACATGGTCTACGAGGAGTGCGAGATCTCCTGGATCAACCAGTCGGACGTGACGCCGCTGCTTAACGCCTACCCGGAGCTGCGGGAGTTCGGTGTGCGCGGCGGTGCGGGCCTGGAGTTCCCCGCCGTGAAGCACGAGCGGCTGCGCCGCCTGACGGTGGAGACCGGCGGCCTCTCCGCACAGGTGGTCCGCGGCATCGGCGCGAGCGACCTGCCCGCACTGGAGCATCTCGACCTCTGGCTGGGCACCTCGTGGTACGGCGCCGACACCGAGGTGCCGGACCTGGAGCCGTTCCTCTCCAGCGCGCGGCTTCCGCTGCTCCGTCACCTCGGCCTGCGCAACAGCGAGATCCAGGACGAGATCGCGGCCGCGCTGGCCGGCGCCCCGGTCGTCGCCCGGCTCGGGACCCTCGACCTGTCCATGGGCACGCTCGGCGACGAGGGGGCCGCGGCACTGCTCGAAGGCCAGCCCCTGACCCATCTCGGCACGCTCGATCTGCACCACCACTTCATCGGGGAGCCGATGCAGCAGCGGATACGCCAGGCCCTCGAACCGGCGGGAGTGGTGGTCGACCTCGGCGACGCCAACCGCTCGTCGCGTGATGCGGCCCGCGAGGACCGGTACACCGCGGTGGCGGAGTGACACCCACGGCCTTCGCGGTCGTCGGCAATCCCGCCAACCGGCGCGTGGCGCTGTTCCAGGACGCCGTACGGACGGCCGGACTGCCGGCCGCCCGGATCGTTCCGTGGCTCGACGTGCTGCGCGGGCAGGCCCGCTTCCTGCCCGGGGAGACCGTCCGGATCGACTCACCGGGCGAGGACCCGGAGGTCGAACGGCTGCTGCGCGGAGTGCGGGACACCACCCGGGTCGAAGGCACGGCCCTTTGGTACCGGCGGTTCACGGCGGCCGTCCGGGACGTGGCGGGCGCGGTGCGGGAGGCCGGCGGCACGCTGCTGGACGACCCGGACGACATCGCCGTGATGTTCGACAAGAGGCTGTGCCACGGGGTGCTGGCCGCGGCCGGGATTCCGGTGCCCGCTTCCCCGACGTCCGGACCGGCGGCGCCGGCGGTGCTCGGCTGGGACGATGTGCGCACCGTACTGGCGGGCCGCGGCTTCGGGCGGATCTTCGCGAAGCTCGCCCACGGCTCGTCGGCGTCCGGGGTGCTCGCCGTCGAACGGGCCGGCCGCGGCCGGTTCCGCGCCACGACCTCCGTGGAGCGGACACCGGACGGCCGGCTGTTCAACTCGCTGCGGGTGCGCTCGTACACCCTGGAGCACGAGATCGGTTCGATCGTGGACACGCTGGCCCCGGACGGGCTGCACATCGAACGCTGGTGGCCCAAGGCCTCCGTGCGGGGACGGGCCGCGGATCTTCGGGTGGTCGTAGTGGCCGGCCGGGCCACCCATGTCGTGGTACGGACGAGCCGCACCCCGCTGACGAACCTGCACCTCGGCGGGGAGCGCGCCGATCCGGCCGAGGCCGCGGCGGCCGTCACGGCGGCGGGCGGCGACTGGGGCGCGGTGCTCGGCATCTGCGAGCGGGCCGCGGCCCGCTTCCCCCGCACGCTGTGCGTCGGCGTCGATCTGCTGCCGTCGACCGGCTGGCGGCGGTTCGCCGTCGGGGAGGTCAACGCGTTCGGCGACCTGCTGCCGCGGCTGAGCGGGCTGCCCGGCCGCGACGCCGACGGTATGGACACCTGGGCGGCACAGGTCGCCGCGGTACTTCGTACGACAAGGAACCACCATGCCCGAGCCCATTCCTGACATGAACCAGGTCGTGGGACGCGACGATCTGCTGCTCGTCACCCTCGACACGCTGCGCCACGACGTCGCCGTCCGGCTGGCTGCCGAGGGCCGCATCCCGAACCTCACGGCGCTGCTGCCCGGTGGTGTCTGGGAGGAGCGGCACGCGCCCGGGAACTTCACCTACGCCTCGCACCAGGCGATGTTCGCGGGCTTCCTGCCCACTCCGGCGGCACCGGGCCCCCATCCGCGGCTGTTCGCGGCCCGTTTCGCCGGCAGTGAGACGACCGGGGGCCGCACCTGGGTGTTCGACACACCGGACCTGGTGTCGGCGCTCGCAGGCGAGGGCTATCGCACGGTGTGCATCGGCGGGGTCGGCTTCTTCAACAAGCAGGGCCCGCTGGGCTCGGTGCTGCCCGGAATGTTCCAGGAGAGCCACTGGGAGCCGGAGTTCGGGGTGCCGTCCCCGACGTCGTTCGAAGCGCAGGTGGCCAGGGCGGAGCAGGTCGTCGCGGGGCTGCCGCGGGACCGGCGGCTGTTCCTGTTCGTCAATGTCTCGGCGCTGCACCAGCCCAACTGGTTCCATCTGCCGGGCGCGACTCGCGAGGCCGGTGACTCCTGGGAGACGCACGCGGCCGCGCTGGAGTACGTCGACCGGCACATCGGCCGGCTGTTCACGGCGATGAGCGGCCGTCGACGCTGTTTCACGATCGTCTGCTCCGACCACGGCACCGCGTACGGCGACGACGGCCACACCGGGCACCGCCTGGGCCACCCGTCCGTGTGGACGGTGCCGTACGCCCAGTTCTTCCTGGACCCGGCAGAGGACGCGGCATGAAGGGCGGGAACGGCGAGCACCCCGTGGACCGGCCCCGTCCGTACCGGAGCTACGTGTACGCCTATCCGCACAAGACCGCCTACCGGCCGCTCGGCGACCGGTCGGCGGCGCTGCGCGACCTGTGGCGGGGTGAGCCCAAGGACTCCTTGTCGCTGTATCTCCACATACCCTTCTGCGAGGTCCGCTGCGGGTTCTGCAACCTCTTCACGCGTATCGGCGCACCAGGCGAACTGGCCACGCGCTACCTCGACGCACTGGACCGCCAGGCCGTCGCCGTCCGTGACGCGCTGGGCGACGAGGGGCCGGTCCGGTTCGCCACGGCCGCCTTCGGGGGCGGCACGCCCACGTTCCTCACGACGGACGAGCTGACCCGGCTGTGCGACATCGCCGAGCAGCGCATGGGCGCCGATCTGCGTGCCGTGCCGCTGTCCGTCGAAGCGTCGCCCTCGACCGCCACCGCCGACCGGCTGGCCGTGCTGGCCGCGCGGGGCACCACCCGGCTCAGCCTCGGAGTGCAGACGTTCGTCGACGAGGAGGCCGCGGCGGCGGTCCGGCCGCAGCGCCGGGCCGACGTCGAGACCGCCCTCGGCCGGATCCGGGATGCAGGTTTCCCCGTCCTCAACATCGACCTGATCTACGGCATCGACGGCCAGACCGAACGGTCCTGGCGCGCCTCCCTGGACGCGGCGCTGACCTGGCGCCCCGAGGAGCTGTACCTGTATCCGCTGTACGTCCGGCCGCTGACCGGTCTGGCCCGGCGCACCGCCGTCACCGACGCCGCCTGGGACGAGCAGCGGCTGCGGCTGTACCGGCAGGGCCGCGACCATCTCCTGGCGAACGGCTACGAGCAGCTGTCGATGAGGATGTTCCGCCGCACCGACGCGCCGCCCCAGGGCGCGGACGACTACGCATGCCAGACGGACGGCATGATCGGCCTGGGATGCGGCGCCCGCTCGTACACCTCCACGCTCCACTACTCCTTCGACTACGCGGTCGGGACGGGCGCCGTGCGGACCATCATCGACGAGTACACGGCCACACAGGACTTCTCGCGCGCCGTGCACGGGCGGTACGTCGACGGGGACGAGGCCCGCCGGCGCCATCTGCTCCAGTCCCTCCTGCAGGCCGAGGGCATGGACCGGGCCGGGTACCTCGCACGGTTCGGTGCGCTGCCGGAGGAGCACTTCGCCGCCGAGCTGGAACGTTTCGCGGAACGCGGCTGGCTCGACGGCTCGGCGGCGGACCGGCTACGGCTCTCCCCGGAGGGCCTGGCCCACTCGGACGCGCTGGGCCCCGAGCTCTTCTCCCCCGCGGTACGGGCCGCGATGTCCGCGTACGAGGTCAGGTGACCTCCGTGGACCTCACGATCCTCTACCGCGGTCCGCTGGCGTCCTGCGACTACGACTGTCCGTACTGCCCGTTCGCCAAACGCCGCGACAGCCGCGAGCAGCTGCGCGCGGACCGTACGGCGCTGGAACGTTTCGTGGACTGGGCCGCCGGCAGCGAAGACCGGCTGTCGGTGCTCTTCACCCCCTGGGGCGAGGGCCTGGTGCGCTCCTGGTACCGGCGTGCGCTCACCGAGCTCTCGCACCTGCCGCACGTCCGCCGGGTCGCCATCCAGACCAACCTGAGCTGCCGCACCGACTGGACCGCGGAGGCCGACCTCGGCACGCTCGCGCTCTGGTGCACCTACCACCCGGGGCAGACCCCCTGCGACCGCTTCCTCGCCAAGTGCCGTGAGCTGGCCGGCCGCGGGGTCCGCTTCAGCGTCGGTGTGGTGGGCCTGCCCGCCCATCTGGGCGAGGCTCGGCAGCTGCGCGCGGCCCTGCCGTCCCATGTGTACCTGTGGGTGAACGCGGCCGAAGGCCACGTGTACACCGACGAGGAGGCCGCGCTGTGGACGGCACTCGATCCGCTGTTCCCGTACAGCCGGCACCCGCACCGTTCCGCGGGCCTGCCGTGCCGCACGGGCGAGTCCGTGATCTCGGTGGACGGCGACGGGACGGTACGCCGCTGCCATTTCGTCCGCACCGGGCTGGGGAACCTCTACGACGGCTCCTACCGCTCCGCCCTGCGTCCCCGGGCCTGCCCGCTCGCGGTCTGCGACTGCCACATCGGCTATGTGCACCTGGAGTCGCTGCCGCTCTACGACGTCTTCGCCGGCGGTGTCCTGGAGCGGATTCCCGCGGCCCCGGCGGACGGCCTCGGGCACCCCGCCGTGCCCTGACCGGTGCACCTCCCCGGGGCGGGTCCGGCAGGAGAGGACCGACCGGCCTGATCGCCTGCGGGGCACCGGGCCGGCGTCCGGCGGGATCCTCGGGCGCGCGCGGCGGGACGGTCGGATCAGAGAGGCAGGAGGTCCGGGCGTTTCGGCTCGACGCGGTCCCCGGAGGACTCGCCGCGCAGCCGGCGGCCGATCCAGGGCACCAGGTGTTCCCGGGCCCACTGGATGTCGTCGCGCCGCACCTCGAGCGTTCCCCGCGGCGGCTCCGGGGGCCAGGGCTGGTCGGGGTCGGCGGGAACGTCGAGCCCGAGGACCTGGGCGGCCCGGAGGGCGACGCGGGTGTGCCCCTCTGGCGAGAGGTGCAGCCTGTCGTCGTCCCAGGCCCTCCTGTCCTGGACGGACTTCAGGGACCACAGGTCGAGCACCGGGCAGTCGTACCGGTCGGCGATGGCCCGGACGTGCGCCGTGTAGGTCGCGATCTTGCCGCGCAGATGGCGGAGGACCGGCACTCCGCGGGTGTCGAAGCCGGTGGTGACCATGACGGTGCCCACGGCGGACGTGAGGTCGGCGACGGCCCGCTCGAAGCGCTCGGCGACGTCGTCGGGGTCGCTGCCGGGCCGGATGATGTCGTTGCCGCCGGCGCAGAAGCTCACCAGGTCCGGGGCGAGTTCCCTGGCCCGGGGCACCTGCTCGGCGACGATCTGGTCGAGCAGCCTGCCGCGCACGGCGAGGTTGGCGTACCGGAAGGTGTCGTTGTTCTCGGGCAGCCGGTCGGCGAGGAGCACGGCGAACCGGTCGGCCCATCCGACGAACCGACCGTCGGGGCCGGGGTCGCCGACTCCTTCGGTGAAGCTGTCACCGACAGCCGCGTACGACCCGATGACGGTTCTGTCCTGGTGTGTTGATCTCGAATCGTCTGCCACATCGACACATCATTCACCCCTGGAAGTGACCTACGCCACCGTAAGGAGGGGTTGACGACGGGTGAGATAGACCACCCGAACGGTTTCGGCCTGCCGGGAATACCGCGAGGTACCCGGCAGGCCGAACGGTCCGCGTTCCTGCGTCAGATGGTGACGCCGTGCTGGCGGAGGTAGGCCAGCGGATCCAGGTCCGAGCCGTAGTCCGGAGTGGTCCGGATCTCGAAGTGCAGGTGCGGACCGGAGGAGTTGCCGGTGCTGCCGGACAGGCCGATCTGCTGGCCCGGGCGCACGGTCTGCCCCGCCGAGACGGAGAGGGAGGACAGGTGGGCGTACTGCGAGTAGCGGCCGTCGGCGTGCTTGATGACGACCTGGTTGCCGTACGCGCCGGCCCAGCCCGCCGAGACGACGGTGCCGGCGCCGACGGCCTTGACGCTGGTGCCGGTGGGGGCGGCGAAGTCCACGCCGGTGTGGTAGCCGCTGGACCACATGGCGCCCGCCATGCGGTACGGGGTGGTGACCTGCGCGGCGACCGGGGCCACGAAGCCGGCGGCGCTCGGGGCGGCGGCCGTGTCGCCTGCCGCACCGGCGGGCGCGGCGGGCTTGGACTCGGCAGGGGCGGCCTTCGCGGGAGCGGCGACCTGGGCGGGAGCGGACTTGGCGGGGGCCCACGCGGTGCGGGTCGGCGTAGTGGCGGCCCGGTTGCGGCCGGCCTGGTTCTTGGCGCCGAGGGTGAGCTTGGTGCCCGGCTGGATGAGAGCGGGGTCGCCGCCGATGACACGCCGGTTGTCGTTGTAGAGCCGCATCCAGCCGCCGCGCACCTCGTGCTGCTCGGCGATCTTCGACAGGCAGTCGCCGGGGACCACGCGGTAGGTCTTCGGTGCGGCCTGCGGAGCGGCGGCCTTGACGGTCGCCGGGGCGGAGACTGCGGCGATGTGCCGGGGTGCCACGGCGGGGGCGGCCGCGGGGGCGGCGGCCTGGGCTCCGACGGTGCCGATGAGCGGGATGGCGAGTGCGGCGCCACCGGTGCCGGCCGCGACGAAGCCGCGGGTGATCGGCGTGGACTTGGGACGACGGTGCTTGCCCTTGGGCATGGCGCATTCCTCTCCTGCGCCTGCGAGGTGAGCTGTCGGGTTCGGGCTGGAGATGCCCGGCCGCGCCGAGGCGCGACTTCACCCCGAGCCGTCCCGGTGCGGACACCGGCACGGCGGCTTACCTGGTTCCCCCGCTCCTGCCGCAAAGGTGGTGGGTGCGGTATTCCGGGCGGCGGCAGGATTCGGCGGTCCGCCCGGATTCGACGGCGACGCTAAACGAATGGGGCGGCACGGACAAGGAGTGCATTTTCGGTACGGCATAGCAGAGCGGAAATCATGCCGGAATTCCGGTGACACTCCGTTTATTTCCGATCATTGAAACCAATGCGACCCTTGGGACTTGGGCCCCCAGGACGGACACATACCGTCACAGATGAGATCCTGCTCACCCGGGCCGATACCGGGAATTCCCTCCCCATTACAGATATGGAGCCTTATGGAGAGTTCACTCTAAAAACCCTCAAATCGGACAGTTCACCCTGATTCGGCTTTTCCATCCGGAAGGTCGTCGGGAAGGCCATCCGGAAGACGACCCGGAACGCCGCCCGGGGCGCCGTCGGGGGCGCGAAGGGGCTTTGCGCACCTCGAGAAGGTTGCCCGAGGAACCTGTGTCGTATCGTCTGACAAAGCCACGGCGATCAGGCGCCGCCGGCAGGGACACTTCAGGAGCCCCCGTGACGCAGCAGATTCCGCAGGTGTCGTCGGCCGAGCGCGAGCCCGAGCTCGCCGGAGTGCGGAACTTCCGTGACGTGGGCGGACTGCCGACCGTGGACGGCAGGAGGATCCGCTACGGACGGCTCTACCGCAGTGGGCACCTGGCGCACGCCACCGACACCGACGCCTCGTTTCTCGCCGCACTGGGGCTGCACACGATCTTCGACTTCCGCAACTCCGCCGACCAGAAGCTGGAGGGACCCGACGTCGCCCTGCCGGGCGTGCGGAACGTCAACATCCCGCTGTCCGACCCGGCCGACGGCGCCGAGTTCTGGAAGATGGTCCGCGACGGGAGCATCGACGAACTGCGTGACATCCTCGCCGACGGCAAGGCGGCGAAGCGCATGTCCGACTCCTACCGCGAGATCATCACGCAGCGCACTGCCGAACACAGCCGCGTCCTTCACGCGTTGGCGGAGGACAGCGTCCCCGCCCTGATGCACTGCGCGGCCGGCAAGGACCGCGCGGGCCTGTCGATCGCGGTGACGCTGCTCGCCGTCGGCGTCGAGCGGGACGCCATCGAAGCCGACTACCTCAAGTCCAACGACCCGCACCGCCGTTACAAGGTGCACCGCGGCGGGGACCACACGGCCACCATCCCGGACGAGGTGATGGAACTGCTCAGCCCCCTGTTCGACGCCCGCAGCGAGTATCTGGCCTCGGCGTTCACCGCCATCGAGGAGACCTGGGGCTCGACCGGGCGCTACCTCACCGACGGCCTGGGCCTGGCCCCGGAGACACGTGAGCGGCTCCGCGAGCGGCTGGTCGACGGCGGCTGACGACGGCCGGCGGGTCCGGCCTCCCGGGTCAGCGCTGCGCGCCCAGGGTGAAGAGCAGATAGACGAAGGCCGCGAAGAGATGGCCCGCCACGATGTACACGAAGAGGCGGATCGCCAGACCGCGCGGGATGCGCTCCTCGACGTAGCGGCGGGCTGCGGACTTGTCTTCCGGCATGTCAGATCTCCCGGGTTCTGTGCTGTGAGCCGCCGTCGCCGAGACAGAGTCCCGAGGCGGCGGTCTGCAGCAGGGTGTGGACGAACAGCAGCTCGGCACCCTCGGGGGTGACGGCCGCGATGCGGTGCGGGGTGAGCGAGTCGAAGTGCGCGGAGTCGCCGGTGCCCAGCTCGTGCACCCGCTCCCCCAGCACCAGCCGCAGCCGGCCGGAGAGCACGTACAGCCACTCCTCGCCGGGGTGGATCCGCACGAGGTCGCCCTGCGCCCCGTGCGGCACACGGACGTGCAGGGCCTGCATGGCCCTCCCCGGACCGCCGGCCTGCCGGTAGCTCCAGCCGTCGGCCTCCTGGGCCACGCTGCCGGTGGCCCGCAGCACCGCGTGGGGCTCGACGGGGGCCTCGCCGAGTACGTCCGACACCGTCGTACCGTAGACGCGCGCCAGGGCGAGCAGCATCGGCAGCGAGGGCTGCCGATGCCCGGTCTCCAGCCGGGAGAGATGGGCCGGGGAGAGTCCGGCGCGCCGGGCGGCGGCCTCCAGGGTGAGGCCGCCGCGGCGGCGGAGCTCACGCAGCCGGGGCGCGACCTCGGGCAGGCTCTCGGCGGCCTCGCCGGCCCCCGGTCCGGGGTGGTTGGTCATGGCCTCATTGAGCCAGACTCATGCCTCCAGGGCAAATTTCTTGCCTCATGGGCAAAGATGCTCGGGCGGCGGGTGCCGGGGCCGGGTTCAGCGGTTGGCCATGGCCTGCTTGACCAGCGTCTTCCCGAAGTCCCACATGAGGCCGCCACCGGTGTGTGCGTCGTCCATCACCTCGATGAACGCCTCCACGAACCGGTCGACCTCCTTCTCCCCCACGATGAGCGGCGGGATCAGTTTGATCACCTCCAGACGGTCCCCGGAGACCTGGGTGAGGATGCGGTGCCGTCGCAGCAGCGGCACCACGACCATCTGCGCGAACAGTCCCTTGCGGGCCGCCTGGAGCATGGTCCAGCGGCTGCGCAGCTTCAGCGAGTCCGGCCGGCCGAACTCGATGCCGATCATCAGTCCGCGCCCGCGGACGTCATGGAGCAGTTCGTACCGGCCGACCAGCTCGGTCAGCCGGGACTTGAGCAGCTCGCCGGTCCGCCGGGCGTTCGCGACGACGTTCTCGTCCTCCAGCACGGAGAGCACTGCGAGGCCGGCCACCATGGCCTGGGCGTTGGACCCGAAGCTGGCCGAGTGGACGAGCACCCGGTCCATCGACGCAAAGACCTTCTTGAAGATCCAGTCCTTGCCCAGGGTCGCTCCGACGGGCACATAGCCCCCCGAGAGGGACTTGGCCACGCACACCAGGTCCGGTTCGACGCCGTCCCCGTGCTGGTGCGCGTAGAAGTCACCGGTCCTGCCGAGTCCGGTCTGCACTTCGTCGAGGATCAGCAGCGCCTTGTGCCGGTGCAGCAGTTCCCGGGCGGCACGCAGATAGCCGGGCGGTGCCTCGTGCACGCCCTTCCCCTGGATGGGCTCGACGACGAGGGCGGCCACGTCGCCGCGCCTCAGTTCCCTCTCCAGCGCGGACAGGTCGCCGAGCGGGACGGCGGTGTCCGGGAGCAGCGGGGCGAAACCCTCCCGGAAGCAGCGCTCGCCGTTCACCGACAGGGAACCGGCGGTCAGGCCGTGGAAGGCGTGGTCGCAGTAGAGCACCCGGGGTCGCCCCGTGGCGCAGCGGGCGAACTTGAGTGCGGTCTCGACGGCCTCGGTGCCGCTGTTGCCGAAGAAGACCCGGTCCAGGTAGGGGCTCTGGGCGAGCAGCCGCTCGGCGAGCAGGCCGGGCAGCGGCGGGCAGTCGAAGCGGGTGAGGTCGGCGAGCGAGGCGTCGAGGACGTCGTGCAGCGCCTTCCGGACGACCGGGTGGTGCCGGCCCAGCCCCATCACCCCGAATCCGGACAGCATGTCGAGGTAGTCGTTGCCGTCGGCGTCCCAGAAGTACGCTCCCTCGGCGCGTGCGTAGACCTTGTCGAACCCGATGGTGCGCAGCATGCGCGGCAGCTGGTGGTTGAGGTGGCGGGCATGCAGTTCGTACCGCTCGCCGCCGCGTTCGGCCAGCAGTGCCGCCAGGTCGAACGCGGCGGGTGCGCTGTCGGTCATGGTGCCGTCTCCTCCACTGCCAGGGCGGCGCTGATCCGCCCGGCGATCTCCACGGGGGTGAGTCCGATGTCCGCGAGCACCTCGGCGCGTTTGCCCTGGGTGAGGAACTGTTCGGGGATGCCGAAGGTGCGCAGCGGCACGTCCACCCCGGCATCCCCGAGGGCCTGTCCGACGGCCGATCCGACGCCTCCGTTGCGGCTGTTGTCCTCGACGACCGCGACGAGCCGGTGTGCCGCCGCGAGCGGGGCGAGCTCTGCGTCGACGGGTTTGACCCACCGCGGGTCGACGACCGTGCAGCCGATGCCGCGGCCGGTGAGGAGGTCGGCGGCGCGCAGGCATTCCGCGGCGAGCGGCCCCACGGCGACAATCAGCACCTGGGGCCGGCCCGCGGCGCGGTGCAGGACGTCCATGCCGCCGATCCGGTCCACGGCGGGGATGTCGGGTCCCACGGTCTCCTTGGGGAAGCGGACCACGGTCGGCGCGTCGTGCACGTCGACGGCCTCGCGGAGCTGGGCGCGCAGTCGGGCTGCGTCGCGCGGCGCGGCGATCCGCAGGCCGGGCACGACCTGGAGGACCGACAGGTCCCACACGCCGTTGTGGGAGGGCCCGTCCGCACCGGTGACCCCGGCCCGGTCCAGGACGAAGGTGACGCCGCAGCGGTGCAGGGCCACGTCCATCAGGATCTGGTCGAAGGCCCGGTTGAGGAAGGTCGCGTAGACGGCGACGACGGGGTGCAGTCCGCCTGCCGCGAGTCCGGCCGCGCAGACGGCGGCGTGCTGTTCGGCGATGCCCACGTCCCATACTCGGTCGGGAAAGCGTTCGGCGAACGGGCCGAGGCCGGTGGGGTGCAGCATCGCCGCGGTGATCGCCACGATGTCGGGTCGTTCGGCCCCGAGGGCCGCCAGCTCGGCGCCGAACACGGACGTCCAGGACGCTCCGGCGGGCGGCGCGAGCGGCAGGCCGGTGACCGGGTCCATCGCACCGACGGTGTGGAAGTGGTCGGCCGCGTGGTCGAGCGCGGGCTGGTAGCCGCGGCCCTTCTCGGTGATGCAGTGCACCAGGACGGGCCCGTGGAAACGTTTGGCCCGGCGCAGCGCCGACTCGACGGCGGTGATGTCGTGGCCGTCCACCGGACCGACGTACTTCAGGCCCAGGTCCTCGAGCATGCCCTGTGGTGCGAAGGTGTCCTTGAAGCCCTTCTTCGCGCCGTGCAGCGATCCGTAGAGGGGCCGGCCGACGACCGGGGTGTGCCGGAGGACGTCCTTGCCCCAGGCGAGCACGCGTTCGTAGCCGTCGGTGGTGCGCAGGGCGGCCAGGTGGTCGGCGATGCCGCCCATCGTCGGGGAGTAGGAGCGTTCGTTGTCGTTGACGACGATGACGAGCCGGCGGTCCCGGGCGGCGGCGATGTTGTTCAGTGCCTCCCAGGCCATGCCGCCGGTGAGCGCGCCGTCGCCGGTGACGGCCACGACGTGCCCGGTACGGCCCAGGAGCTCGTCGGCCTTGGCGAGGCCGTCAGCCCAGCCGAGGGCGGTGGAGGCGTGGCTGTTCTCGACGATGTCGTGCTCGGACTCCTCCCGGGACGGGTAGCCGGACAGTCCTCCCTTGCCGCGCAGCTTGGAGAAGTCCTGGCGGCCGGTCAGGAGCTTGTGGACGTAGCTCTGGTGCCCGGTGTCCCACAGGATGCGGTCCACAGGTGAGTCGAAGGCACGGTGCAGTGCGATGGTCAGTTCGACGACGCCCAGGTTGGGGCCCAGGTGCCCGCCGGTCCTCGCCACCGTATCGATGAGGAACTCTCTGATCTCCTGTGCGAGTTCGTCGAGCTCGGCCTCGGTCAGCGCCTTCAGGTCCTGCGGTCCCCGGATGTTCTCCAGACCGGTCACGCTCCGGCCCCCTCTCGGATCCTTGTGTGCCGGGCTCTTCGGCGTGGGTGGTTCAGCCGCGGTTCCCCGAGACCGTGTCGCGGGCCGCGCGCAGCGACTCCTTGAGCGATCCCATGGTCGCCAGGACGGCCGTGGGTTCGTAGCCGCAGTGGGCCATGCAGTTGGCGCAGCGCGGGTCCTTCCCGCGCCCGTAGGCGCTCCAGTCGGTGTCCTCGACGAGTTCCCGGTACGTGGCGACGTATCCGTCGGCCATCAGGTAGCAGGGCCGCTGCCATCCGAACAGGGAGTAGTTGGGGATGGCCCAGGCCGTGCAGGGGAAGTCCACCTTGCCTTCGAGGAAGTCCAGGAACAGCGGGGAGTGGTTGAGCCGCCAGCGACGCCGGTTGCCGCCCGCGAAGGCCTTCCTGAACAGTTCCCGGGTCTGTTCCACGCCGAGGAAGTGTTCCTGGTCCGGCGCCTTCTCGTACGCATAGGCGGGCGAGATCATCAATTCGTCGACCTTCAGCTCGTCGTTGAGGTAGTTCAGTACCTCGATGACGGTCTGCGGGGTGTCGGTGTTGAAGAACGTCGAATTGGTGGTGACCCGGAAACCGCGCCGCTTGGCCTCCTTGATCGCGGCGACGGCCTCGTCGAAGACGCCTTCCTTGGCGACCGATTCGTCGTGCCGTTCGCGCAGTCCGTCGATGTGCACGGCGAAAGCGAAATACCGGGACGGCGTGAAATCCTCGATCTTCTTCCGCAGCAGCAGGGCGTTGGTGCACAGGAAGACGTATGTGCGCCGGGCGACCAGCTGGCGCACGATCTCGTCGATCTGGGGGTGCATCAGCGGTTCCCCGCCGGCGATCGACACCATCGGGGCGCCCGATTCCAGCACCGCGCCGACGGCCTGGGCGACCGGCATGCGCTGCCTGAGCACCCCGGCCGGATGCTGGATCTTTCCGCAGCCCTCGCACTTGAGGTTGCACGCGTACAGCGGCTCCAGCTCGACGATCAGCGGAAACTTCTCACGCCGGCGAAGTTTCTGCTGGAACAGGTACGAAGCGACCTTGACGGACTGACGGAGTGGCATGGCCATCCGGCTCACCTCCTGGGGAGCAGCAAAGATCGGTGCCATTCATGAAATGCGGGAAGGACGGCACGAAGAACGCGGAACGCCGATATTCCACCGCGTACCGTGCCGATACGGACCAGTTCATGCTCCGGGGCGTCCACGACCACCCGTACGGCCGCAACCGGGCGGTCTCCCGCACGTTTCGCGGTCCACAGGGTGGCGGCCGACTCCATGTCGACCGCGATGGCGCCGGTGATGAGGAGTGCGGCCCGCTCCTGCCCGCGCACGAGGTGGCCGGAGCCGGCCAGGGGTCCGGTGTGCACGGTCCGCTCGGGCACGGACGCGCGCAGTGCCGCGGCCAGCAGGGCGGTGCCGGTGCAGGCGGTGGTCCCGCGCGGATCGCGGGTCTCGTCCGCGACGACCAGGTCCCCGGGGTGCATTCCGGGGGCGAGGCCGGCGCAGAACCCGGCCGCGATGACGGCCGCGCCTCGGGCGGCGGGCGCGGCGAGGGCCCGGGTGAGGGTGCGTTCCGCCGCCCGGGGTCCCATGCCGGTGCGCAGCAGGGACACCGGTCCGGCGACGCCGCCGCGTCCGGCCGCGCCGCGCAGCGCGAAGCGCTCGACGCCGAGCGCGCAGGCGATCAGTAGCGGCACCTGGCGGGCCGCCGGGTCCGCCGGGGCGGTGGTCATCCGTCGGCCCCGCCGCGGCGGAGCCCGGTGAACGGGTCGCCGTGGAGGTAGCGGCCGAGCGCGGTGAGCGGGAACACCTGCCGGTACAGGTGGTAGTTGATGGAGAAGTCCCAGGGAAAGCCGGTGCCGGTGAAGTACGGCTCGTCCCAGGAGCCGTCCTCGTTCTGGGTGCCGACGAGCCAGCCGACGCCCCGCTGGACGGCCTTGCCGTCGCGTTCCTCCGCGGCGAGCAGCGCGAGCAGCGCCCACGCGGTCTGCGACGCCGTCGAGGCGCCGCGTCCGGTCCAGTTCGGCTCGCGGTAGGAGCGGAGGTCCTCGCCCCAGCCGCCGTCGTCGTTCTGGACGGACTCCAGCCAGGCGACGGCGCGCCGGATCGCCGGGTGGGAGGCGGGGAGTCCGGCGGCGACGAGCGCGGGGACGACCGATCCGGTCCCGTACACGTGGTTGACGCCCCAGCGTCCGAACCAGGAGCCGTTGGGCTCCTGTTCGCTGAGCAGCCAGGCGATGCCGCGGCGGGTGCGGGGGTCGTGGTCCCTGCCCTCGACGGCGAGCATCTCCACGACGTGCGCGGTGACGTCGGCGGACGGCGGGTCGACGACCTCGCCGAAGTCGCAGAACGGCAGCCGGTTGGGGAGGGTGCTGGTGTTGTCGGCGTCGAAGGCGCCCCAGGCGCCGTTCTTCGACTGCATGCCCAGGGTCCAGCGCACCGCGCGGCCGATCGCGGCCTCCACGCGCTGGGGGTCGGGGTGCTTCACCCGGCGCAGCGCGAGGACGACCTCGGCGGTGTCGTCGATGTCGGGGTAGTTGTCGTTGTGGAACTCGAACGCCCAGCCGCCGGGCGGCAGGTGGGGACGTCGTACGGCCCAGTCGCCGGGTCGTACGACCTCTTCGGCGAGCATCCAGTCCGCGGCCCTGACCAGGGCGGGATGGTCGGGTTCGAGCCCTGCGTCGGCGAGGGCGACGGTGGCGAGGCAGGTGTCCCAGACCGGGGACTGGCAGGCCTCGATCATCCGGACGGGGCCTTCCGCCGGCCCGGCGCCCTCGGCCCGGGCGGGCCCGGCCTGGGCGGGTCCGTGGTCGCGCCAGACCGCGAAGCGGTCCAGGGATTCGAGGGCCGCGCGCAGTACGGGGTGTTCGAGGTCGTAACCGAGCAGGTGCAGGGCGATGACCGAGTACACCGCGGGGGGCTGGATGCCGCCCCAGCAGCCGTCGTTCTCCTGGCGTTCCACGATCCAGTGGGCCGCGCGGTTCATGGCCGCCCGGCGCAGCGCGCGGGGGGCCGCCCTGCGGTAGAGGTGCAGGGCCTTGTCGATCCGCTGGAAGACGCCGTCCCATGTGGTGGCGGGCGCGAGCGGTCTGACCGGCACGGGGCAGCCGGGGTCGGTGTGCAGCTCGTCGAGGGCGAAGGGGGCGGGCCGGACGGGGCGCTTCGCGGAGACGATGGTGAGCGGGACGATGGTCTGCCGGGCCCAGCAGCCGAAGTCGTAGATGTTGAGCGGGAACCAGCTGGGGAGGTAGATCAGTTCGGGAGGGAGTTCCGGCAGGTCGTCCCACTTCCACCAGCCGAACAGGGCGAGCCAGATGCGGGTGAAGACCCGGCTCTCCGCGATGCCTCCGCGGTCCCTCACCCATGCGGAGGCGCGGGCCATGTGCGGTGCCTCGGGCACGTCCCCGGCCAGGCGCAGGGCCACGTACGCCTCGATGGTGGCGGACAGTTCCCCGGGCCCGCCGTAGAAGGTGGCCCAGGATCCGTCGTCCCGTTGTTCGGCGCGGATGAAGCGGGCGGCGGCCGTGGTGGTGTGCGCGTCGCGAATGCCGAGGAACTGGCGGAGCAGCAGGTCCTCTGCGTCCATGGTGACGTTGGTCTCCAGATCGCCCTTCCACCAGCCCTCGGCGTTCTGGCGGGCGAGCAGGTACCCGGTGGCGCGCTCCGCCGCGCGTCGGACGGCCGCGTCCGGTCCCGTTGCCCCACTGGCCGCTTCGGTCCGGGTCCCGAGGGCCCCGGTGCCTCCGTCGGTCGTCGCTGTCATGGCTTCCCCTTCGTGCAGTGGACGTCTGCTGTGCTGGGGTCTGCCGTCGGCCGACGCCCTCGGGGGGCGCCGGCCGGCGACTGCGATCTATATGAGCTTCGTCATCCGAGGCGCGGTGTCAGCGGGTGCGTACGACGACGAAGTCGGCGAGCGCGGTGAGCTGGGCGCGGACCCGCTCCGGCATGTCGACGCGGTGCAGGGCCTCCACGGCGACGGTGTGCTGTCTGCGGGCCTCCTCGGCGGTCCAGTCCCGGCCGCCGGCCTCCTCGATGAGGGCCGCCCGGGTGGCGAACTCCTCCTCGGAGAAGCTGTCGAGGTCGCTGCTCTTGGCGTCGGCCGCGAGCAGTTCACCGAGACGGTCGGAGGCCGGGCCGCCCGCGGCGAGCGCGGCGACGACGGGGAGGGACTTCTTGCGCTGGCGCAGGTCGCTCCAGGTCTGCTTGCCGGTGGCCTGCGGGTCGCCCCAGATGCCGAGCAGGTCGTCGACGGCCTGGAAGGCGAGGCCGAGGTGGTAGCCGTACGCCTCCAGCGTGTCGGCGGTGCGGTCGTCCGCGCCGCCGAGCACCGCGCCGATGGAGGAGGCACAGGCGAGCAGGGCGCCGGTCTTGTTGCCCTCCATCTCCAGGCATTCCGCTACGGTGACGCGCTCGCGGTGTTCGTAGCTGATGTCCTGGGCCTGGCCGTCGATCAGCTTGCGGCTGGCGGTGGTGAGGCGGCGGGTGGCGCGGCCCGCCTCGACGGTGCCGAGCTCCAGCAGGATCTCGTTGGCGAGCGAGAAGAGGGCGTCACCGACGAGGATGGCCTGGGCGGGGCCGTGCACCTTCCAGACGGTGTCGCGGTGGCGGCGCTGCTCGTCGCCGTCCATCAGATCGTCGTGGAGCAGCGAGAAGTTGTGCACCAGTTCGACGGCGACGGCACCGGGGACGCCGGTCTCCGCGGCCGCCCCCGCGGCCTCAGCGGAGAGCAGGGCGAGCGCCGGGCGGATGGCCTTGCCTCCGTCCCCGTCGGCGGGGCGGCCCTGTGCGTCGATCCAGCCGAAGTGGTAGGCGGCGACGGTGTCCATGGGGGCCGCGAGCCGGTCCACGGCGGCGCGGAGCACCGGCGTGGACAGCGTGCGGCCGCGTTCCAGCAGCGCGGTGATGTCCGCGGTGTCGACAGCCGGGTTCGCCGAGGGCGCAGTCGGCACGGTCTCTCCTCTGTTTCCGGTGGTGATGCTCATACCGCCTCCTTCAGCGGGTGCGCGTGGTGGCGGCCGAGTGCGGAGAGGGCCGCGCCCGCGGCGGTGATGCCGCTGCGCACGGCGCCCTCCATGGTCGCGGGCCAGCCGGTGGCCGTCCACGCGCCGGCCAGGCAGAGGCCGGGGGCGTTGGTGCGGGCCGCGGGTCGCAGCCGCCCGACACCGGGTGCGGGCGCGAACGTCGCGGTCCGCTCCCGGGTGACGAAGAAGTCCCGGACCCGGGCGCCGCGGGCCGCGGGCAGCAGCCGCTCCAGTTCGGGGAGGAAACGTTCGCGCAGACCGGCGACCGGCGCGTCGATGTCGTCGTGCGCGGCGGACTGGGACAGGGCCAGGTACTGCCCGCCCCGTCCGCCGGGGGTGTGGTGGAGCCCCGAGGCGTCGGTACGGTCGAAGACCCACTGTACCGGGCTGCCCAGGGCCGCGAAGAAGGGCCGCCGGAGGACCTTCCGGTCGTACACCACGTGGATGTTCAGGATCGGCGCGGTACCGATGGCGAGGAGCCTGCCCGGGTCGTCGAGGGCGCCGTCGGGCAGCAGTTCGTACGCCTCCCGCTGGGGGACGGCGAGGACGACCGCGTCGGCCTCCAGCGACTCCCCGGCGAGACCCACGGTCCAGTCGCCGCCGCCGGTGCGGGCGACCGAGGTGACGCGGGTGCGGACCCGGACCTCCACGCCGGCGGCCGCGAGGGCCTTGCGTGCGAGGGTGTCGTGGAGCTCGCCGAGGGGCACCTGCGCCCAGCCGATGTCGGCGGCGCCGGGTTCGGAGAGCAGGCCGGTCCTGAAGACCGTGGCGGCGAGCCCCATCGAGGCGTGGGGGGCGGTGGCGTTGAGCGTGGCGACGCCGACCAGGTCCCAGAGCGCCTCGACGGCCCGTGCGGACTGGCCGTGCCGGCCGAGCCAGGTGGCGAAGTCGATGCCGTCCAGTGCCGGGTCCGCCGGGTCGAGCCCCCGCAGGGCGAGGGCCGCGCGTCCGACGGCGGCCCGTTCGGCGACGGAGAGGTGCGGGTAGCGGGCGAGGCTCCCGGCCAGGTGCAGGGGGACCGGGAGGGCACTGCGCCGGAGCCTGCCCAGCCGCGGGGTCCGCCCGGGGGCGGCGTCGAGGACGGGGACGTCGAGCCGGTCCTGGAGCGGGGCGAGGGCGGCGCCGTCGATCCGGTCCAGGAACCAGCGGTAGGCGGTGCAGCAGCGCAGGTAGACGTGCTGGCCGTTGTCGACGGTGAGCTCGCCGCGGCGGAACGAGAAGGCGAGTCCGCCGAGCCTCGGACGGCCGTCGAGCAGGGTCACCCGGGCTCCGTGACCGGCCAGTTCGAGTGCGGCGGTGATACCGGCGAGTCCGCCGCCGACCACCACGGCACGGGCCGGCCGCGTGCTGTCGCGTGTCATGCGCTCTCCCGTCCGCCGCGTGCCCGGCGCACCGTCCCCGGCGAAGACGTGTCCGCACCTGCGCGGGTTGCGCAGGGCACCGCACCATGATCACCCGGAGCGGTCCGCGGCGCGAACCGTGCGCGGCGTGTCGCGTCCTGTCGTGCCGGGTGCGGGGCCGGTACTCCGCGACGCGTGCCGGCTCGCGGGGCCCCGGGCATCACACCCGCCTCCTGGCGACCCGGCGGGAGAGGTTCCGGGCGTCGATCCCGGACAGACCGCGTACGGCGACGTAGGCCTTCTCGCGTCCGGGGAGGGAGACCCGTCCGCGCAGCACGGACCCGGGGTCCCGCTCGATGCGGTCGAGGAGGCGCCGGTAGATGCCGGCCATGGCCGCGACGCAGGCTCCGCTGCGGCGGTCGAGCATGGGCAGGAGCCGGTAGCCCTCGGCGAACAGGGCGCGGGCGCGGCGGACTTCGAAGTGCACCAGTCCCGCGAAGTCGGAGCCGGCGGGCGGCCTGTTGCTGTCGAAGCCTGCGGAGCAGCCGAACTTGGCGAGGTCGTCACCGGGCAGATAGATCCGGCCGTTGCCGGCGTCCTCGCGAAGGTCCCTGAGGATGTTGGTGAGTTGCAGGGCGAGGCCGAGCGTGTCCGCGTACTCGGGGGCGCGCTCCGCGCCGTGCGCGCCGGGCTGGGTGCCGAACACACCGAGCGAGAGCCGTCCGATGGCGCCGGCCACGCACCGGCAGTAGACCTTGAGGTCGTCCCAGGTCTCGTAGGTCTCGCCGCGGACGTCCATCAGAACGCCGTCGATGAGTTCGTCGAGGGCCTCCAGCGGGATGGGGAAGCGTTCCGCCGCGTGCGCGAGGGCCACCGCGACCGGGTCGGTGTCGTCCTCCTGGACGGCCCCCTTCCGGATGCGGTGGAGGACGTCGCGGGTGAATTCCAGCCGCTGCTGCTTGGCGTCCTGCGGGAGCGAGCCGTCGCCGATGTCGTCGACCCGCCGGGAGAAGGCGTAGAGAGCCGACATGGCCTGCCGCTTGTCGGCGGGCAGCAGCCTGATGCCGTAGGCGAAGTTGCGGGCCTGGCTTGCGGTCACGGCCTCGCAGTAGCCGTACGCGGCCTGTACCGGCGCGGAAACGGGCGCGGATCCCTCCACGGTCGGGCTCACCCCTTTCTGTGCGCTGTGCGCAGGACGGTTCCCACCTCGCGCAGCAGGCCTGGCTTGGTGGGCTTGGGAGAACCCTGGAGTACGTCGTGGCCGGCGGCGGCCACGGCGTCGAGGGCGGCACGCCCTCCCGCCACGAACCCGGCGAGCAGCAGCCTGAGCCTGCCGTGGACGCCGGCCACCAGGGGAGTGCCGTCGTCGAGCAGCCGGCGGGCACGTCCGGCCTCGAAGGCGACGAGTGCGCGCACCGCGGCACCGGCGGTGGGGGCGGCGAGGTCGGCCTCGGTGACGTCGAAGCGTTTCATGTCCTCGGCCGGCAGATAGACGCGATCGCGGCCGAGGTCCTCCGAGACGTCCTGGATGTGCTCGACGATCTGCAGGGCGGTGCAGATGTCGTCGGAGCGGCGGATGCGCTCGGGGCTGGCGGTGCCGGTGACGGCGAGGACCAGCCGGCCGACGGGGTTCGCCGAGAGCTCGCAGTACGCGACGAGGTCGTCGAAGGTCTCGTAGCGGCGGACGAGCTGGTCCTGGCGGTTGGCCCCGATCAGCCCGAGGAACGGTTCGGGGGTGAGCCCGCAGCGCTGCACCGTCGGGACCAGCTCGCGCAGCAGGGGGTGGCGGGGGCGGTCAGGGCCGGCTTCGAAGACGCGGTGGAGGTCGGTCTCGAGGGCGTCGAGCAGGGCGACGGGGTCCTCCGCGCGGTCGGGGCCGACGCCGAGGTGCCGTGCATCGCCGCCGCCGGGGGCGAGGTCGCCGTCGCCGATGTCGTCCACGAGCCGGGCGAAGCCGTAGACGGCCATGAGGTCGTCGCGCCAGACGCGGGGCAGGAAGAAGGGGGCCACGGGGAAGTTCTCGTGCGCGGCCTTGTCGAGCGTGGTGCGCGCGGAGGGTTCGGTGCGCACGTCCCGGGAACCGGTCACCGCGGACTGCCCGGCGCGGCGACGGCGCACGCGTCTCGGCGCCCGAGAGTTCCCGTAACCATGGCCGTCACATCTCCCGTTCTACACTGCTGACCCAAAACATCCTATTTCGGACACGCCGCCGCTCCTGCCGAGTGGACTCCGCCCCCGGGCAGGGTCGCCCGGGGGTGATATCGCCCCACTTGTCATGAATCAGCACCGGTACAGCTTACGTTGCGCCCCGCCACGCGGCCCGCCGGGGTACGGGTGCCCTCCAGGAGCAGCCGTCGGCGGCCAACCCGCTCCGCCCACACGCCAGTTGACGGCTGCCGGTCGAGCCGACCCCTGCCGGCACGTCTCGGCCCCCTCCGGGCGGGGCCGGTGGGGGCCGAGGGAGGCAGGTGCGGGTGCCGGAGGGGGCAGGGCACCCTCTAGCGGCCGGTCTCCTTCTCGTAGGCCCTCAGGACCTCGTCGGTCGGGCCGTCCATCAGCAGCTCGCCCTTCTCCAGCCACAGCACCCGGTCGCAGGTGTCCCTGATCGACTTGTTGCTGTGGCTGACCAGGAAGACCGTACCGGCCTCCTTGCGCAGCTCCCGGATGCGCTCCTCGGAGCGGATCTGGAACTTGCGGTCACCGGTGGCGAGCGCCTCGTCGATCATCAGCACGTCGTGGTTCTTGGCCGCGGCGATGGAGAACCGCAGCCGCGCCGACATACCGGAGGAGTAGGTGCGCATCGGCAGCGTGATGAAGTCGCCCTTCTCGTTGATGCCGGAGAAGTCGACGATCTCCTGGTAGCGCTCGCGGATCTCCTCACGCGACATGCCCATGGCCAGGCCGCCGAGGATGACGTTCCGCTCGCCCGTCAGGTCGTTCATCAGCGCGGCGTTCACACCCAGCAGCGAGGGCTGGCCGTCCGTGTAGACCTTGCCGCTCTCGGTGGGCAGGAGACCCGCGATGGCCCGGAGCAGGGTGGACTTCCCGGAACCATTGGTCCCGATCAGTCCGATGGCCTCGCCCCGGTACGCGGTGAAGGAGACGCCGCGCACCGCGTGGACCTTGCGGATACCGGGGGTCTCGCTGCGCTTGACGATGCGGCTGAGGGCCGCGGTGGCGCTGCCCTTGCCGCCCGCTCCGCCGTGCACCCGGTAGACGATGTGGACGTCCTCGGCGATGACGGTGGGGACGCGGCTTGCGTCCTCGTGCTGCAGGTTCTTGTCGTCAGCCACGGCCGTACCGTTCCTCCGCCTTCCAGAAATACACGAACCCTGCGACGCCCACGAGCAGCGCCCAGCCGCCCGCGACCGCCCAGACGTGCGGGGGCAGGTTCTCCGAGCCGTACCCGTCGATCAGGGCGAAGCGCACGAGGTCCATGTACACGGCGGCCGGGTTCCACTGCAGGATGTCCGCGATCCACTCGGGCTTGCCCTTCAGCATCACCGGGATGCTGAACATGACGCCGGAGGCGTACATCCAGGTGCGCATGATGAACGGCATCAGCTGGGCGAGGTCGGGCGTCTTGCTGCCCATCCGGGCCACCATCAGGGCCAGGCCGGTGTTGAACACGAACTGCAGCGCGAGGACCGGCACCATCAGCAGCCACGACAGCGACGGGTAGCTGCCGAACGCGACCGCGATGACGATCAGCACGCCCATCGAGAACAGCAGCTGCTGGAGCTGCTGCAGCGCGAACGAGACGGGAAGCGCGGCACGCGGGAAGTGCAGGGCGCGGACCAGACCGAGGTTTCCGGAGATCGCCCGGACACCGGCCATCACCGAGCTCTGGGTGAACGTGAAGACGAAGACGCCGGTCACCAGGAAGGGGATGAACACGTCCTTGGTCATGCCCCGGCCGGAGTTCAGGATCAGCCCGAAGATCAGGTAGTACACCAGGGCGTTGAGCAGCGGTGTCACCACCTGCCACAGCTGGCCGAGCTTGGCCTGGCTGTACTGGGCGGTCAGCTTGGCCTGCGAGAAGGCCAGGATGAAGTGGCGGCGTCCCCACAGCTCCCGTACGTAGTCGGCCAGGCCCGGGCGGGCACCGCTCACGGACAGGCCGTACTTCGCAGCCAGCTCCGCCGCGGACAGGCCGTCGTCCGGCGAGGGCGGGGCG
Source organism: Streptomyces sp. NPDC030222 (assembly GCF_055573115.1). Lineage (NCBI taxonomy): Bacteria > Bacillati > Actinomycetota > Actinomycetes > Kitasatosporales > Streptomycetaceae > Streptomyces > Streptomyces sp. NPDC030222. The sequence continues at coordinate 127,245 of NZ_JBVICA010000003.1, read as the reverse complement.
ATCGTCGCGACCGCTCCCTGATGGGTCGTGTCAGTCACCAGTTGAAACTTTCGTCTTCAGGGCGCTCCCCCGGCTCCTGCCGGGAGGTACCCCCAGCCAGTTCTCGGGCCGAGCTTGTCAACCGAGCTTGTCAGATGACGGGAGGCCGGCCCAGCCGGGTCAGCCGCCACACCGTGCGCCACCGCATGGGCCTCCGGGGCCCGCACGGGGACGTCCAGCCTTCCTTGAATCCGCCGAACCACGCCTTGAGGGCCGGCAGCGAAGGCCGTCTGGCCAGCGTCAGCAGCAGCCACACGCCGACGTACACCGGAACGAGCGGAGCGGGCAGATTGCGCCGCGCCAGCCAGACCCGGTTACGGGCCACCATACGGTGGTAGACCGCGTGCCGGGACGGTGCCGTCGTCGGATGGTGCAGGACCATGTCCGCGCGGTAGTCGATCAGCCACCCGGCGTCAAGGGCCCGCCAGGCGAGATCGGTCTCCTCGTGGGCGTAGAAGAACTCGTCCGGGAGCCCGCCGACCTCGGCGAACACCTTGGTGCGCACCGCGTTCGCACCGCCGAGGAAGGTGGTGACGCGGGAGGAGCGCATCGGGTCCGAGGCGCGCAGCCGCGGGACGTGCCTGCGCTGGGTGACGCCGGTGTCCGGGTCGGCGATGCGGAAGCTGATGATGCCGAGCTCCCGGTCCGCCGCGAACGCCTCGCGGACCAGCCGCGCGGTGTCGGTGCGGGGCAGCCGCCCGTCGTCGTCGAGGAACAGCAGGGCGTCGACGTCGGCGCCGCCGGGGCCGAAGGCCTCGATGCCCGCGTTGCGGCCGCCCGGGATACCGAGGTTCTCCGGCAGCTCCACGGTCCGGACGCCCGGGGGCACGTCGCCCACGGGAGCGCCATTGCCGACCACCACGACCTCGACCGGGTCGCCCTCCTGCGCGGCGACCGAGTCCAGTAGCGCCTTCAGGTCGTCGGGGCGGTTGCCCATGGTGATGACGACGGCACCGAGCTTGAGGGGGCACCCCCCGGGGGACTGCTGCACGGCGCTCACCTCAGCCTGCTCGAAGCGAGGATGGACACCAGGTGCAGCACGGCCTGGAGCAGTGCGATGCCGGCCAGCACGGCGACGCCGAGGCGGGTGAAGAACAGGTCGCCCCGGACCGCGTCGAGGACGGCGAGCACCAGGATGAGCAGCGAGGCCTCGATGCCGAGGACCAGCCGGTGGAACTTCAGCGCGGCGGCGGCCCGGCGGGCCAGCGCGAGGCGGGACGAGCGCGGCTCGGCCGCCGCCTCCTTGACCGGCGGCAGACCGCCCTGGTGCCGTGCGACACCGACCAGGTCGGTCTCGGCCTTGATCAGGATCGCGCCGACCGCGGCGAGGGTGCCGAGGAAGGCCCACAGCCAGTCGATGCGGCCGCCGCCCCACAGGTCCGCGGCGCGCAGGCCGAGACCCACCAGGACCGCCGCGTCGCACAGGTAGGCGCCGACCCGGTCCAGGTACACGCCGGATAGCGAGTACTGCTTCTTCCAGCGGGCGACCTCGCCGTCCACGCAGTCCAGCAGCAGGTAGAGCTGGACCATGACGACGCCGAGCACGGCGCCCCAGATGCCCGGCACCAGCAGGGCGGGCAGGGCCAGGACACCGGCCAGGGTCATCAGGTAGGTCAGCTGGTTCGGCGTGACCCCGGTGGTGACCAGGACGCGGGTGACACGCAGGGAGATCTCCCGCATGTAGAGGCGCCCGCCCCAGTGCTCACCGCTGCGCCGGTCCTTGACACCCGCCGGGTGCACGACCGGACGGAGCTCAGCTACGGATGGTCTTGGCATAGTCGGCGTACGCGTCCCTGATCTGGTCGGTGGAGAGGTCGAGGTGCTCGAGGATCGTGAAGCGCCCGGGCCGGGTCTGCGGTGCGTACTCCACGGCCTGTACGAACTCCTCGGCCGAGAAGCCGATCTCCTCGGGGAGCACCGGCAGACCGTGTCTGCGCAGCACGTCGGCGAAGAGCACCGACTCCTCGCGGGCGCCGCGCAGGTGCATCGCGAAGGCCGCGCCCATCCCGACCTGCTCGCCGTGCAGCGCGCAGCGCCTGGGGTGGAGCAGGTCGAAGGCGTGGCTGATCTCGTGGCAGGCGCCCGACGACGGCCGGGTGTCGCCGCTGATCGACATGGAGATGCCGGTCAGCACCAGGCCTTCGGCGAGGACCGTGAGGAAGCCGTCGTCGTCCACGCCGCCGGGGTGGCGCAGCACGGACTCGCCGGCGGTGCGGGCCATGGCGGCGGCCAGTCCGTCGACCGGCTCGCCCGTGATCCGGTGGGACAGCTCCCAGTCCGCGATGGCGGAGATGTTGGAGATCGTGTCGCCGATGCCGGCCCGGACGAAGCGGACCGGGGCCTCGCGGATGACGTCGAGGTCGATGACCACGGCGATCGGCGTGGGGACTCCGTACGAGCCGCGTCCGTTGTCGTTGTCAAGCGTCGCGACCGGGGAGCACAGTCCGTCGTGCGCGAGGTTCGTCGCGACGGCCACCATGGGCAGGCCCACCCGGGCCGAGGCGTACTTGGCAACGTCGATGATCTTGCCGCCGCCGAGGCCGACGACCGCGTCGTACCGCTTGCCCTTGATGCCGTCGGCGAGCTCGACCGCGGCGTCGATGGTGCCGCCCGCGACCTCGTACCAGTCGGCGTCGGGCAGCAGCGGGGCGAACTTCTCCCGCAGCGCCTGCCCGGAGCCGTTGCTGATCGCGAAGGCCAGCCGGCCGGACGCCGAGATCCGCTGGTCGGCGAGGAGCGCGACCAGGTCGTCCAGGGCCCCCGGGCGGATGTCGACGACGACCGGGGACGGGATGAGCCGGGTCAGTACAGGCACGCGATCTCACGGCCCTTCGCGAGGTCGTCGTGGTTGTCGATCTCGACCCACTTGACGTCCCCGATGGGTGCCACGTCGACGGTGAAGCCGCGGTCGACCAGCTCCTGGTAGCCGTCCTCGTAGTAGAGGTCGGGGTCGCGCTCGAAGGTGGCCTTCAGCGCGTCGGCGAGGTCGGCGGCGGCCTCCGGCTCGATGAGGGTGACGCCGATGTACTCGCCGGTCGCGGCGGCCGGGTCCATCAGCTTGGTGATGCGGCGCACACCGAGACCGTCCTCGGTGATGACCTTCATCTCCTCGTCGGCGAGCTTCTTCACCGTGTCGAGGGCGAGGATGATCCTCCGGCCGTCGCCGCGGGCGGCCAGCAGGGTCTTCTCGACGGAGACCGGGTGGACCGTGTCGCCGTTGGCGAGGATGACGCCCCGCCCCAGGACCTCACGGGCGCACCAGAGGGAGTAGGCGTTGTTCCACTCCTCGGCCTTGTCGTTGTCGATCAGGGTGAGGCGCAGGCCGTACTCGGCCTCCAGGGCCTCCTTGCGCTCGTACACGGCCTCCTTGCGGAAGCCGACGACGATCGCGGCCTCGGTGAGGCCGACCGCGGCGAAGTTGGAGAGGGTGAGGTCGAGGACGGTGGTGTCGCCGTCCACGGGCACGAGGGCCTTCGGAAGCGTGTCGGTGTAGGGGCGCAGACGCCGTCCGGCACCGGCTGCCAGTACGAGGCCGATCATGCGGGTTCTCCTTCGTCGTGTACGGCGGGTGCTCCGGACGACACCCAGAAGCGGATGGACTCCACGAGCACCACCAGTGCCAGGACCACCGCGAGGGCGGTGAGCCCGCGCGCGAAGTCGACGGGCGCCCACACAGCGGCCAGCAGGGTGACGAGGACCGTCCGGCCGTCGTGACCGCAGGCCGTCTGCACCAGCCACCGCGGCGGCGCGCCGGTGCCACCGCGGATGCGGTACACCGTGTCGTAGTGATGGTAGGCGACGGCCGCGACCAGCCCGAATGCGGCGGGAAGAGCGCCCGGGACGCCCGATTTCACGGCGAGGACCAGGATCGTGCCGTACTCGGCGGCGCGGAAGACCGGCGGGACCATCCAGTCGAGGGCGCCCTTGAGCGGGCGGGCCACCGCGAGGCCCGAGGTGAGGACGTATCCGGCCGCGGCGACGACCGGCCACCAGGTGCCGAAGGGCGCCAGGAGGGCCGTGGCGGTGACGGCGACGGCCCCCAGGAGGGCGAGTGCCAACGGGGCGAAGGAGGGGAGGCGGCGGGCGGGACGTGCGGCCGCGTGGGCGATCGCTCCTGCCAGGGGTCCGGTGTCCGCCAGGTCGGCGAGCGCGGCGGCCGCGCGGTCCGTGCGCCGGGCCTTGCGGGTGAGCGAGCGCAGGACGCGGCCTGCCGTGGTGTAGCAGGCGGCGAACGCGCAGCCGACGATCAGTGCGTAGAACGTGATGCGGGGGGTGGTGACGGCGGTGAGCACGGCGATCATGGCCCAGCGCTCGCCGATCGGGAGCACGATCATGCGGCGTACCCAGACCGTCCAGCCGACGCTGTCGAGGCGGTCGGAGAGCGCGGCGGTGGGGCTGGTGTTGCCCGTGGCGTCGTGGTTGGCCTCGTTGAACGAGAAGTCGACGATGTGCCGGCAGGTCTGGAGGATCATCGCGCCGAGGGCGAGCGCCCAGACGTCGTCGCCGTCGCGGGCCGCACCGAGCGCCAGGCCGGCGTAGAAGGCGTACTCCTTGGCCCGGTCGAAGGTGGCGTCCAGCCAGGCGCCGAGCGTCGAGTACTTCAGCGCGTACCGGGCGAGCTGCCCGTCGGCGCAGTCCAGCACGAACGACAGGATCAGCAGTACGCCGGCGGCGACGAACCCGCCCCGGGTGCCGGTCGCCGCGCATCCCGCCGCGATCAGCGCGGTGAGCAGGGAAGCGGTGGTGACCTGGTTGGGAGTGAGACCGCGGCGGGCGCACCAGCGCGCGATGTGGCGCGAGTACGGGCTGATGAAGAAGGTGGTGAAGAAGCCGTCCCGGGACTTCACCGCGGAACGCAGCCGCACGGCCTCCTCGTCGACGGCGGCGACGGCGGCCCGTGCGGATTCCCGGCCGGCCTCGTCCACGGGGACGGTCCCGACGAGCGAGCCCAGCTCGGGCCGGTGCACGCCGGTGCCCTGGTCCTCCAGCCGTGCCGCGAGCAGATCGGGCAGCGAGCCCGGCGCGGCGGCCGGGCCGGCCGCGCTCGCCCGGGCACCGGCGGCCGGTGCGGGGGCGTCCCCGGTTCGCTCGGGGTCCGCGTCGTGCCCCTGCCGGGCGGCGGGCGGCACGGCGGCAGCGGAGCCGACGACGGACGCGAGGGCGGAGGCCAGCGCGGGCCGCTCGGAGGGCTGTGCCGTCAGCGCGCCCGGGATCGCGGCGGCGGCGAAGCGCGGGTCGGTGAGGGCGAGGCGCAGGGCGTGGACGTGGCCGACGAAACGGGCGTCGACGAGGGCTACGCGGTCACCGGACGGCACGGCGGCCAGGAGCGCGGCGGCGTCCCCGGTCTCCGCGGCGGTCCGCACTTCGAAGCCCAGCGACCGAAGCTCGGCTTCGAGCGGCGATCCGGGTACCGGCGGACCGGTGAGGATGGCGGTCGACAGACGAACTCACTCCTTGGCGCTGACACGGCTGGATCCGGCTCGGCCCGGCTCGGGGGCGGCACGTCGGCAGAGGGTATCGGTGGCGCCGCGAGGGCGACACGCCCGGGTCATCATGGTCGATCAACGCGGCGGCCCACAAACCCGCCGCCGGACGTCCGGGTGCGGGACACCCCCTAGGGTGGCCCGTATGACATGGCTGATCACAGGCGGAGCGGGTTACATCGGCGCACATGTCGCGCGGGTGATGGTCGAGGCGGGTGAGCGCGTCGTCGTCCTCGACGACGTGTCGTCCGGCGTGCCCGACCGCCTTCCCTCCGGGGTTCCGCTGGTCCGCGGCGCCGTGGCGGACCGGGAGTTGGTGGACCGGACGCTGGCCCGGCACGCGGTGGCGGGCGTGGTGCATCTCGCGGCCAGGAAGCAGGTAGCGGAGTCCGTCGAGCAGCCGCTCCTGTACTACCGGGAGAATGTGTGCGGACTCACGGTGCTGCTGGAGGCGGCGGCTGCGGCGGGCGTGAAGCGTTTCGTCTTCTCCTCCTCGGCGGCCGTCTACGGCGTTCCGGACGTGGAACTCATCACAGAGGACACCCCGTGCGCGCCGATCAACCCGTACGGCGAGACCAAGCTGGTCGGTGAGTGGCTGGTCCGCTCCGCGGGCCGGGCGCACGGCATGGCGACGGCGTGCCTGCGCTACTTCAACGCGGCGGGCGCGGCCGCGCCCGAGCTCACGGACACGGGCGTGTCCAACGTGATCCCGATGTTCTTCGACCGGATCACCCGCGGCGAGGCCCCGCGGATCTTCGGGGACGACTATCCGACGCCGGACGGCACCTGCATCCGTGACTACATCCATGTCGCCGACCTCGCCGAGGCCCATCTGGCGGTGGCCCGCAGGCTCGCGGCCCAGGACGGCCCGGGTGATCTGACGCTGAACGTGGGACGAGGCGAGGGCGTCTCGGTCCGCGAGCTGGCGGATCTGGTGGCCGAGGTCACGGGGAGCAGCATCGAACCGGTCGTGGAACCGCGCCGTCCGGGTGACTCCGCGAAGGCCGTGGCGGACGCGGGCGTGCTCACGGAGAAGCTCGGCTGGAAGGCGCGGCGCGGGGTGCGCGAGATGGTGGAGTCGGCCTGGGAGGGCTGGCGGGCGCGACACCCCGAGGCCTTCGGGGGCTGATCGTCCGATGCTCTGACCTGCAAGCATTTCTGCAGGTCAGAGCATATGACAACGGTGTTCAGTGCCGTGTTGCCCATACCCCCTGCCCGTAGTTCACTGGCGTGTCGTAAGGGACCGGTGAGCAAGGAGGAGGCTGTCTCCATGGGGGCTGGGCACGACCACGGGCATACGCACGGCGGGCCGCCGCCGACGGGGACGGCCGCCGCCGCCTACCGGGGCCGGCTCCGGATCGCGCTGACGATCACGCTGTCGGTGATGGTCCTGGAGATCGTCGGCGGTGTGCTCTCCGACTCGCTCGCGCTGGTCGCCGACGCGGCGCACATGGCGACGGACGGACTGGGACTCGCCATGGCGCTCCTCGCGATCCACTTCGCGAACCGGCCGCCGAGCGGGAACCGCACCTTCGGCTACGCCCGGGCGGAGATCCTCGCCGCGCTGGCCAACTGTCTGCTGCTGCTCGGCGTCGGTGCCTATCTGCTGTACGAGGCGGTCCAGCGGTTCATCAACCCCGTCGACACCCGGGGCGGGCTGGTGCTGGCCTTCGCCGCCGTCGGTCTGGTCGCCAACATGGTGTCGTTGATGCTGCTGGTGCGCGGCCAGCAGGAGAGCCTCAACGTCCGCGGCGCCTATCTGGAGGTGCTGGCGGACGCGCTGGGCTCGGTCATGGTGCTGGTCTCGGCGGGCGTGGTCCTGCTGACCGGCTGGCAGGCCGCCGACCCGATCGCATCCCTTGCCATCGGCCTGATGATCGTCCCGCGGACGGTGAAGCTGCTGCGCCAGACGCTGAACGTGCTGCTGGAGGCCGCACCGGAGGGCGTGGACATGGCCGAGGTCCGGGCGCACATCGTGGCGCTGCCCGGGGTGGAGGACGTGCACGATCTCCATGCGTGGACGATCACCTCCGGCATGCCGGTGCTGTCCGCGCATGTCGTGGTGAGCAGCGACACGCTGGACGCGATCGGGCACGAGAAGATGCTCCATGATCTTCAGGGCTGCCTCGGTGACCACTTCGACGTCGAGCACTGCACCTTCCAGCTGGAACCGACGGGACACGCCGCGCACGAGGCGAAGCTCTGCCACTGATGCCGACCCCGATCCTGTGAGGATTCAGGCGTGACCGACAACGCCCTGTACGACGCGTTCTTCGCCCTGCACCACGGGCTGCCCCGGCAGGGCCCCGGTTCCGACGCCACGACGCGCCGGCTGCTGGAGCTCGCGGGTCCCGTGCCGCCGCGTCCGCGCGCACTGGACCTGGGCTGCGGGCCCGGCAGGGCCTCGCTGCTGCTGGCCGCGGAGGCAGACGCCGAAGTGACCGCCGTGGACCTGCACGAGCCGTTCCTGGCGGAGCTGCGGCAGGAGGCGGAGCGACGCGGCCTGTCCGGCTCCATCCGGACGGTCACCGAGGACATGGCGGAGCTGTCCCTCCCGGACCGGTCCTTCGACCTGCTGTGGGCCGAGAGTTCCGCGTACGCGATCGGCTTCGACACGGCGCTGCGCGTATGGCGGCGGCTGATCGCCCCCGGCGGGGCGCTGGTGGTGACCGAGTGCGAGTGGACGACGGAGACGCCGTCGGATGCGGCCCGGGCCTTCTGGGACCGCCACTACACGCTGCGCTCGACCGGCGAGAACACGGCTGCCGCGGTGGCCGCCGGGTACGACGTGGTGGGCGTCCACCACATGCCGGACAGCGACTGGGCCGAGTACTACGGCCCGCTCGCCGCGCGGGCCGACACCGTCGATCCCAGGGCTCCGGGGATGGCGCAGGCGCTGGCCGCGACGCGGGAGGAGATCGCGCTGCGGCACGCGCACGGGGCGGAGTACGGGTACACCGGCTACGTCCTGCGGCCGCACGGGGACTCCTGATCCCGCGGCCCGCCCCTTGGGTCTCCGGCGTGCCGCGTCCCCGGGAGCGTCACCCGCGCGGCGGGTCCGGGACATGCGGGACATCGTCAAGTACGGACAAGCCGCTTTTGTACGGCAGACTTGGGGCCGGCGCCCACGGCCAGGATCGAAGCGAAGGATGGTTATGCCGACCACACCAGCACCCGCGGCGAGCAGTTCGTCGAACGGAACCTCAGCAGCGATCATGCTCGAGCTGGTCGACGAACACGGCAAGACCATCGGGACCGCGGAGAAGCTCTCAGCCCACCAGCCGCCCGGTCTGCTGCACCGGGCGTTCTCGGTGTTCCTGTTCGACACCTCGGGCCGTCTGCTGATCCAGCGCCGGGCCCTGGGCAAGTACCACTCCCCCGGCGTCTGGTCGAACACCTGCTGTGGGCACCCGTATCCCGACGAGTCGCCGTTCGCGGCGGCGGCCCGGCGCACCTACGAGGAGCTGGGGATCTCGCCGTCGCTGCTCGCCGAGGCTGGAACCGTGCGCTACAACCATCCGGACCCGGCGTCCGGTCTGGTGGAGCAGGAGTACAACCACCTGTTCGTCGGCCTGGTGCAGTCCTCGCTGCGGCCCGACCCGGAGGAGATCGGCGAGACGGCCTTCGTGACACCGGCGGAGCTGACGGAGCGGCACGCGCAGGCGCCGTTCTCCGCGTGGTTCATGACGGTGCTGGACGCGGCCCGCCCGGCGATCAGGGAGCTCACGGGGTCCGCAGCGGGCTGGTGAGCGGCAGCGCCGCCCAGATGATCTTTCCGCCGTTCGCGGTCTGTTCCACGTCGCACACCCCACCCGCCTCCCGGGTGATCTCCTTGACGAGGAGCAGTCCGCGGCCGCCGGTCTGGCCGTAGTCGGTGACCAGGGCCTTGGGCCGGTAGGGGTGGTTGTCCTCGACCGCCACGCGGACCCATTCGGCACCCACGGCGACCTCGACCGCGATCTCCGGCGAGAGCAGCGCAGCGTGCCGTACCGCGTTGGTGACCAGCTCGGAGACGATCACGAGCAGGCCGTGGACCACGTCGTCGTGGGCGGGCACGCCCTGGCGGTGCAGCAGTTCCCGTACGGCGCGCCGGGCATGCGGTACGGAGGCGTCGGTGGCCGGTGCGGTGAACCGCCACGCCCCCTCGTACGGCATCGGTCTGAACGACGCGGGATCGGGCGGGACGCTCCCGCGGACTTCCATGTTCCGGCACCCACCCTCGTGCTCGATTGTCACCACACGACGAGTGTGGGAATGCGGTGGTCCGTACCGGGTCAGCGCCCGTAAATCTCCGACACGCGGCTGGTTGCGCTCGCCATCGTCCCTTTCATGACCGAACTTGCTTGTTCTGGGAACCCTTTCCGCCCGTGTCGGTCACGGCGACCAGATGAACGATTCTTCGTCCGACCATCCCGATGGCGATCAGGCCGAGGCCGTCGAAGAGCAGTGCCAGCGAGATGAAGGTGCCGATCGCGTAGCGGCTGGTGCTCGGCCACTGCCCGAGCACCAGTACGGCCAGCAGCACGTCGAAGGCGCCCAGCAGGAGCGTCCAGCCGAACTGCGGTCCGCGCACCACCAGGCCGCCCACCAGCCGGTACACCCCGGCCGCGAGGAACAGCAGGGCCGCGAACATCGTCAGTGACTCCGCCGCTCCGTCGGGCAGGCGGATGACGACGACTCCGGCGGCGATGTCGAGGGCGGCCACCGCGGCGGCCAGCCAGAAGAACGGGGTGCCACGGGACTCGACGGCGTGCAGCAGGCCCACCAGCCCGCAGACCAGCAGCAGCCAGCCGAACAGCAGCATGGTGGTCAGGGTGGCGACGGCCGCGTAGACCAGGCCGACGAGGGCGCCGGCCACCAGGACCCCGCCGAGCAGGGCCAGGACGCCGTAGTTGCGGGCCATCTTCCTCGGGTCCTGAGCCGGCCCGGCACCGGCCGTGTCCGCCGTGGTTCCGGCGGTGGGCTTCTTCGGGTCCCCGGTAGTTCCGGCCATGAGCGCCTCCCGTGCCGCGCGGCTCCTCGGCCCCCTTCCCGATCATAGGTTCGGCAGGCCCGGATAGCATCCGGCCCATGGAGCCCCAGCACGCGCACCTCGGCCACGACGTCGTCGACGGCATCGCCACCGTCGTCATCAGCAACCCGGCGAAGCGCAACGCGATGACGACGGCGATGTGGCGTGCGCTGCCGCCGCTGTTGGACCGGCTGGCCGCCGACCCCGCCGTCCGGGTCCTGGTCCTCACGGGCGCCGGGGACACCTTCTGCGCCGGTGCCGACATCTCCACCCTGCGCGAGCCCGAACCGGGCGTGGGGCCACAGGACCTCGCGGTCCGCGCCGAGGACGCCCTCGCCGCCTTCCCCAAACCGACGATCGCCGCCGTGCGCGGATTCTGCGTGGGCGGCGGCTGCCAGCTGGCGGCGGCCTGCGATCTGCGGTTCGGGGAGGAGGGCGCCTCGTTCGGGGTGACCCCCGCGAAGCTGGGGATCGTCTATGCGGTGTCATCCACCCGGCGGCTGGTCGGGCTCGTGGGGCCGGGCACCGCGAAGTACCTGCTGTTCTCCGCCGAGCTGATCGACGCCGGGCGGGCGCTGCGGACGGGGCTCATCGACGAACTGCTGCCCGCGGGCGGACTCGACCAGCGGGTGACGGAGTTCGCCCGCATCCTGGCCTCGCGTTCGCAGCTCACCCAGGCGGCGGCCAAGGACTTCGCGACCGGCCCGGAGGACCGCGAGGAGTACTGGGCCGAGCAGGCGAAGGCCCAGGCGGAGCCCGGCGGCGACACGGCCGAGGGGGTCGCCGCCTTCCTGGAGCGCAGGGCTCCCCGCTTCACCTGGAGCGTGTAGCCGCCGCCTGCGGACCGGCGCGCACCGACGATCCCGCCGGTGGAGTCAGCGCCGATCGGCGAGGACGTCCTCGGCCCGGCCCCGCCAGTACGCGACGGTGGGGGCCGGGGGCCTTGTCCGGTGAACCGGCGTCGTACGGCGGCTGCGGGTCGTACTCGGTGAGCAGCTGCACCGTCCGGGCGGTGTCGTCACCGGCGATCCTGCCGAGGAGGTGCGGGGCCATGTCGATCCCCGACGAGACTCCTGCCGCGTCACGTACTTGCCGTCCAGGACGACGCGCTCACCGGTGGGTTCCACCCCGAGTTTCTCCAGCTCGCCCAGCGCCAGCCACATGCGCCTGGCCGGCAGCGCTCGGCCGGCGCAGATCTTCCCGACATACCAACCAGTCGGTAACGTGTCGGTATGACTTCTCTTCCCGCACATGCAGGCAGGCGCTGTCACAACGACCTCAATCGGCTCCACTCGACGTTGTACTTCTCCCCCGACTTCACCGAGGAGATGGCCGCGCTGGGCGTGGACAACCCCGGCGCGGCCTACTTCGCCTCGCGTGCCGCCGCCATGGGCGCGGTCGGGGCCGGCGCCGTCGCCGCCGCGTTCTACAACTTCAACCCCGAGCTGATCGCCCGTCATGTGCCCGCCGTCTGGCGGACCGCGACGCCCGCAGCGGTGCTCGACGCCCGGCTCCGGGCAGCCGACGCGACCCTGCGGAGGCTGCTCGGCGACGCCGTCGACGCCCCGGAGATGGCCGAGGCGGCAGAGCTCGCCCTGCGCGCCACCGAGGCCTGCACGCGACACGCCCGGCCGCTCTATTCCGCCCACGCCGATCTGCCCGTCCCCGAGCAGCCGCACCTGGCCTACTGGCACGCCGCGACGCTGCTGCGCGAGCACCGCGGTGACGGCCACCTCGCGGCACTACTCCTGGCCGGACTCGACCCGCTGGAGGCGCTGGTCAGCCACACGGCGACCGGCAAGGGCATGGCCGTCCGCTGGATCCTCGCCACCCGCGGCTGGAGCCGCGCCGACTGGGACGCCGCCGTCGGCAGGCTCCGGGCCCGCGGCCTGCTGGAGGCGGACGGCACCGCGACGGACTCCGGCACCGAGCTGCGGCGCGATCTGGAGGAGGAGACGGACCGGCTGGACGGCACCCCCTACGAGCACCTGGGCGCGGCAGGTGTCGAACGCCTCACCGAGCTGTCCCGGGGCTTCCTCGTGTCCGCACTGGCGGAGGGCGCCTTCCCGGCCGCCCTGACCGGCTGACACGGGCGGTCCCCGGGGACCCGCGACACGGCACCCGTCCGACGGCAGAATGCAGGCAGAATGCACGCTAGTCAGCCAGCACGCTGAACACAGCCAGTACGAGAAGGCGAGTCGGGAAGACCGTGACGACGTCCATCGAAGGCAGGATCGCCGAGGAGCTCGGCGTTAGGGAGCGGCAGGTGAAGGCGGCCGTCGAGCTGCTCGACGGCGGTTCGACCGTCCCCTTCATCGCCCGCTACCGCAAGGAAGCGACCGAGATGCTCGACGACGCGCAGCTGCGCACGGTCGAGGAACGGCTGCGGTATCTGCGGGAGCTGGAGGAGCGGCGTACGGCGATCCTGGAGTCCGTACGGGAACAGGGCAAGCTGGACGAGGCACTGGAGGCGCAGATCCGGGCCGCCGACACCAAGGCGCGGCTGGAGGACATCTACCTCCCGTTCAAGCCGAAGCGGCGCACCAAGGCGCAGATCGCCCGTGAGGCGGGCCTGGAGCCGCTCGCCGACGGCCTGCTCGGCGACCCGTCGGTGGAACCCCTCGCGGCCGCCGCCGCGTTCGTCGACGCCGACAGGGGCGTCGCGGACCCGGCGGCAGCGCTGGAGGGCGCCCGGGCGATCCTCACCGAGCGGTTCTCCGAGGACGCCGATCTCATCGGTGACCTGCGCGAACGCATGTGGACACGGGGCAGGCTCGCCGCGCGGGTCCGGGAGGGCAAGGAAGAGGCCGGCGCCAAGTTCGCCGACTACTTCGACTTCGCCGAGCCGTTCACCGCGCTGCCGTCCCACCGGGTGCTGGCGATGCTGCGCGGCGAGAAGGAGGACGTCCTCGACCTCGTCCTGGAACCGGAGGAGCCCACCGAAGGACCGTCGACCTACGAGGGCCTGGTGGCGCGTCGCTTCGAGATCGCCGACCGCGGCCGCCCGGGCGACAAGTGGCTCCTCGACACGGTCCGCTGGGCCTGGCGCACCCGTATCCTGGTGCACCTCGGTCTCGATCTGCGGCTGCGGCTGCGCACCGCGGCCGAGGACGAGGCGGTCAAGGTGTTCGCCGCGAACCTGCGGGACCTGCTGCTCGCGGCCCCGGCCGGCACCCGCGCCACCCTGGGCCTGGACCCCGGCTTCCGTACCGGTGTGAAGGTCGCCGTCGTCGACGCCACGGGCAAGGTCGTCGCCACGGACACGATCTACCCGCACGTTCCGCAGAACAAGTGGGGCGAGTCGCTGTCCAGGCTGGCCCGGCTGGCGAAGGAGCACTCGGTCGAGCTGATCGCCGTCGGCAACGGCACGGCGTCCCGGGAGACCGACAAGCTGGCCGGTGAACTCCTCGCGAAGCACCCCGAGTTGGGGCTCACCAAGGTGATGGTCTCGGAGGCGGGCGCCTCCGTGTACTCGGCCTCGGCGTTCGCCTCGCAGGAACTCCCGGGCCTGGACGTGTCGTTGCGCGGCGCCGTGTCCATCGCACGGCGGCTCCAGGACCCGCTGGCGGAGCTGGTGAAGATCGACCCCAAGTCGATCGGTGTCGGTCAGTACCAGCACGACCTGTCCGAGGTGAAGCTGTCCCGTTCCCTCGACGCGGTCGTCGAGGACTGTGTGAACGGTGTCGGCGTGGACGTCAACACGGCGTCCGCCCCGCTGCTCTCCCGGGTGTCGGGGATCAGCTCGGGCCTCGCGGAGAACATCGTCGCCCATCGTGACGCCAACGGCCCGTTCGGCTCCCGCAAGGAGCTCAGGAACGTGGCCCGGCTCGGCCCGAAGGCCTACGAGCAGTGCGCGGGCTTCCTCAGGATCCGCGGCGACGACCCGCTGGACGCCTCCAGCGTGCACCCCGAGGCGTATCCGGTGGTGCGCCGCATCGTGAAGACGGCGGGCAGCGAGGTCGCCGCGCTGATCGGCAACACGAGCGTGCTGCGGTCCCTGCGGGCCACGGACTTCGTGGACGAGACCTTCGGTCTGCCCACCGTCACCGACATCCTCCGGGAACTCGAGAAGCCCGGCCGTGACCCGCGGCCCGCGTTCCGCACCGCCACCTTCAAGGAGGGCGTCGAGAAGATCGGCGACCTGTCCCCCGGGATGGTCCTGGAAGGTGTCGTCACCAATGTCGCGGCGTTCGGCGCGTTCGTGGACATCGGCGTCCATCAGGACGGCCTGGTGCACGTCTCCGCCCTGTCCAGGACCTTCGTGAAGGACCCGCGGGACGTGGTGAAGCCGGGCGACATCGTGAAGGTGAAGGTGCTCGACGTCGACATCCCGCGCAAGCGGATCTCGCTGACGCTGCGCCTCGACGACGAGGCTGCGGACCGGTCCGCGGGTGGCGGAGGCCAGCGCCGCGAGCGCGGCCAGGGCGGCCGGCCGCCCCAGCAGCGCCAGGGCGGCGGCCGGGACCGCCGCGGCGGCGGAGGCGGCGGCGGCGCGGGCCGGCAATCCCAGGCCCCGGCCCCGGCGAACAGCGCGATGGCGGACGCCCTCCGCAAGGCCGGCCTGCTGGACCCGAAGCCGGGCGGCGGCCGACGCGGCTGACGGACGACACGGCCCGCGGGGGACGGTGTGGCGGCGGATCCACTGCCACACCGTCCCCCGCGCTCGTCTCCGGTGAGCCGTGCGACAGGCTGCCGGGGTTCGCCGGGGAACAGGAGGATCACGGGCGATCACGGCAATACGGGGACGTTCACGCCTATAAGTGAGCACGATTCGCGTAGCACCGTAATCTGGTGGTACGCATTCGCGAGCCTGGGGGAAGATCATGGAACTTGGTTTTCTCAAACCGCTCTTCGAACGTCCGGGGCCATGGGCCTCCGTCTACATCGACACCACGCGCGCGACCGACGATCCGGTCAAGATGCAGAAGCTCCGCGAGCGTTCCGTCGCTTCGCAGCTGATCGACGCCGGTGCCGATGCCTACACCACCAGGGCGGTGGTGGAGCACCTGGCCGGGCAACCGGTCACCGGAACGCCCCCCGGCCGGGCACTGTTCGCCACGGGCGCCGAGGTCGTGCTCGACGTTCCGCTCATGGTGCCGCCCCTCACCAATGAGGCCGGCTGGTCGGTGCTGCCGCACGTCTCCCCGCTCGCCCTCCTCCGCGGGGACGAGCCGTCGTGCCTGGTCGCGTACGTGGACCGTACCGGCGCCGATCTGGAGCTACGCGACGCCCTCGACCGCAGGACCATGGGCGAGGTGAACGGCGACGAGCTGCGCAGCCGGCTGCACCGCGGCCTGTCCGCGGACCGGTACGAGTACACGTACCACAACAAGGTCGAGAACGCCTGGAAGGAGAACGCGGAGCTCATCGCCGACGAGATCGCACGAAAGTGGCCCGAGAGCGGCGCCAAGCTGCTGATCCTGGCCGGGGACCCCCGGGAGCGCAGGGCCGTCTTCGACCGGCTGCCCGAGCACATCCGCACCGCCACGATCCAGAGCGAGAACGGCAGCCGGTCACCCGGAGCGTCGACGCAGCACCTGGACGAGCAGATCGCGCAGGCCAAGGAGAAGTACGCACGCGCCAGGCTGGAGGAGGCGCTCGGACGGTTCCGGATGGGACGCGGAAGGCCGGGCGAGCACCGTGCCACCTCGGTCGACACCGGTCCCGGCGAGGCCGCGGAGGGGCTGCCCGCCCTGGTGGACGCGGCACGCACCCACCAGGTGGCCACCCTGCTGCTCTCCCAGGACGCGCCCGACGGCGGCCGGGAGGTCTGGATCGGGCCGCGCGCGGAGGATGTCGCCGTGCAGCGCGGTCAGGTGCAGGCGATGGGCGTCTCCAGGCCGGTCACGGCACGGGCCGACGACGCTCTGCTGCGGTCCGCCGCGGCGGCGAGCGCGGAGGTCCTGATGGTCCCCGCCGGGGCGGCCGAGGGCCCCGTCGGCGGACTGGGCGCCGTGCTGCGCTGGAGCGTCTGAGCGGACACCTCGGGCGGGCCGTGCGGCGGCCCGCCCGAGCGGCCCGGCTGGGGCGGGGCGGACGTGCCGGGCCGGGCGTGCCGGGCCGTCCGGCGGCCGTCCCCGGCCGCTCACCCCTTCACGACCGATGAACGCAGGATCCGGCCGCTGTCACGACCCGGCCGACGTCAGGACCCGGTGAACGTCCTCATCCGGCCGACGTCAGGCCTCGGTGACCTTCCCGTCCCCCACCTCGATGCGCCGCGTCGTGCGCACGGCGTCCAGCATGCGGCGGTCGTGCGTCACCAGCAGCAGCGTGCCCGTGTAGGAGTCGAGGGCGGACTCCAGCTGCTCGATCGCCGGCAGGTCGAGGTGGTTGGTGGGTTCGTCGAGGACGAGCAGGTTCACGCCCTTGCCCTGGAGCAGGGCGAGCGCGGCCCGGGTGCGTTCGCCCGGTGACAGTGTCGCCGCCGGCCGCACGACGTGGTCGGCCTTGAGTCCGAACTTCGCCAACAGGGTGCGGATGTCGACCGGTTCGGTCTCCGGGACGGCCGTGCGGAATGCGTCCAGCAGGGACTCCGGGCCGTGGAAGAGGGCCCGCGCCTGGTCGACCTCGCCGACGACGACACCCGGCCCGAGCGCGGCTTCACCCTCGTCCAGGGGGAGCCGGCCCAGGAGTGCCGCGAGCAGTGTGGACTTCCCGGCGCCGTTCGGGCCGGTCACCGCGACCCGGTCCGCCCAGTCGATCTGCATGGCGACCGGGCCGAAGGAGAAGCCGCCGCGGCGGACCACCGCATCGCGCAGTGTGGCGACGACCGCGCCGGAGCGCGGGGCCGCGGCGATCTCCATCCGCAGCTCCCACTCCTTGCGGGGCTCCTCGACGACGTCCAGCCGCTCGATCATCCGCTGCGTCTGGCGCGCCTTGGCGGCCTGCTTCTCGCTCGCGTCGCTGCGGAACTTCCTGCCGATCTTGTCGTTGTCCCCGGCCTTGCGGCGGGCGCTCTTCACGCCCTTGTCCATCCAGGCGCGCTGCATCAGGGCGCGGGACTCCAGCGCGGACTTCTTGTCCGCGAACTCCTCGTAGGCGTCACGGGCGTGCCTGCGGGTCGTCGCCCGCTCCTCCAGGTACGCGGCGTACCCGCCGCCGTAGAGGTTGACCTGCTGCTGCGCGAGGTCGAGCTCCAGCACCTTGGTGACCGTCCGGGTCAGGAACTCGCGGTCGTGGCTCACGACGACGGTTCCGGCGCGCAGGCCCCGCACGAACGACTCCAGACGGTCGAGGCCGTCGAGGTCCAGGTCGTTCGTCGGCTCGTCGAGGAGGAACACGTCGTACCGGGACAGCAGCAGCGAGGCGAGTCCCGCGCGGGCCGCCTGGCCACCGGAGAGCGAGGTCATGGGCTGGTCGAGCCCCACGGTGAGCCCGAGCGAGGCCGCCGTCTCGTCCGCCCGCTCGTCGAGGTCCGCGCCGCCGAGGTCCAGCCAGCGCTCCAGTGCGGCGGAGTAGGCGTCGTCCGCGCCCGGTGCGCCGTCCACGAGCGCCTGCGTCGCGGTGTCCATGGCCTGCTGGGCGGCGGCCACGCCGGTGCGGCGCGCGAGGAAGGCGCGGACGGTCTCGCCCGGACGCCGGTCGGGCTCCTGCGGCAGGTGGCCGACGGTCGCGGTGGGCGGGGAGAGCGAGACACCCCCGTGCTCGGCGGTGTCCAGTCCCGCGAGCAAGCGCAGCAGCGTGGACTTGCCGGCTCCGTTGGCTCCGACGAGACCGATCACGTCCCCGGGGGCGACGACGAGGTCCAGCCCGGCGAACAGGGACCGGTCGCCGCGGCCGGCGGCGAGCTCTTTGGCGACGAGGGTTGCGTTCATCGTGCGCGATCCTATGTGCGCGGTCGCCGCTTCCCGTACCCAGTGCGCCCTCCCCGCGCTGGAGTCGGGCGCGTGGTGTGTGCACAACTACGGTCACGGCGGCGCCGGGGTGACGGTGGCGTGGGGGTGCGCCGAGGCCGCGGCGGCGCTGGTCCCGTGACGGCTCGCCGCGGGTCGGCCCGGTGGGAGCCCGCCACGGAGCGGGCCGGGGGACGGCCCTCGCGAGGCGGTCCGCTGAACCGACCTCGGTGACGGTCCTCGCAGGGTGCCGCGCCGCCCGGGCGGGGCGGACCGGTGAAACGGCCCGGCGACGGTCCGCGCCGGGTGGTCCGGTGAGCCGACCCGGTCACGGTCCTCGTGGGGTGCCGCGCCGCCCGGGCGGGCAGTGAACCGACCTCGGTGACGGTCCTCGCAGGGTGCCGCGCCGCCCGGGCGGGGCGGACCGGTGAAACGGCCCGGCGACGGTCCGCGCGGGATGGTGCGCCGCCGGACGGGGCTGCCGGTCAGGGTTCGCCGGGACGGTGTGCGGTCGAACAGGGCCGCACTGGTGAGGGTCTCGTAGGGCGGTGCGCCCGCGGGGCGGTGGCGGCGGTCCGGTCGGTGACGGTCCGGGGCAGTCGGCAGTGGCCCGAGGCCGGTCAGCAGTGCCCCAGGGGCTCCGCCGCGGTGAGTTCGTAGGAGGCGCGGGCGTCCAGGAGGAGCGGGATCAGTGCCCGGTTGGGCTGTCTCAGGGGGACGGTCGCGCCGCCCGTGGTGTCGGGGAGGACGTGGACGCCGTGCAGTGCGAGCCGGGGCCCCACGTCGGTGTGCTGCGCGGCGGTGAGGCGGTAGGCGCAGGGCGGGTCCTGGAGGATCCGGTCGGCTGGGGCCGGGTCGTTGTCGGCTCCGGCGAGATGCACCGGACCGGTGTCCGTCAGACCTGCCGCCCGCGCCCGGGCGGTGATGGCGGCGATGCGTCCGCGCCCCTCGTGGGCGTAGCCGAACGTGCCTGTCAGTGCGGCGAGTTGGGAGTTCACCCGGCGGCGGTTGTTGACCGAGGCGTCGGCTTTCTCCTCGGCCGTTCCCGGATCGGTGCGGCTTTCGACGAGCAGCCCGACGGCGTGCTTGATCCCGGACGTGTTGCGCAGGATGCGTTCCTGGCCGTCGCCGGCGACCTGCCGGAGAGGCAGGCCGGTCACCGGATCCGTCCAGATGCCGTAGGTGCCGGTGCTGTGGCCGGCGGCCTCCGCGGCGGGGCGCACATGGTCGGCGGAGAGGGCACGGGCCTCCTCGTGGACCCGGGCGTCGGTGTTGGGGTTGCGGGGCCAGAGGTCGAAGAGGTCCTTGTGGTAATAGGGCGGGGTGGCGGCGTACTCGTGCAGGTCGTGGACGACGTCGGGCCGGTGGTCGCGCAGTACGGCGGCGAGGGCGCGGCCTTCGCGGGTGGCGAGGGCGATGTGGTCCCGGTTGATGTCGGTGCCGTCGGCGTTGCCCCGGGTGCCGGCGGCCCGGCCGTCCGGGTTGGCGGTCGGGACGACCAGCAGGGTGGTGCCGGCGAGGAGGCGCCGGGTCTCCCCGTCCGTGCCGAACGCGAGGTCCCGGATGCGTATGAGGCAGGCCTCACGCCCCGCGGGTTCGTCACCGTGCTGGCTGCAGACGAGCAGCACGGTGTTGGTGCTGTGATTCCCGGCGGTGATGCGGACCAGTTGGAGCGGCCGGCCCTGTGCGGTGGTGCCGATCCGCCGTACGGAGACACGGCGGCTCGCCTTGTCGGCTGCCGCGAGGAGGGCCTGTTCCTCCGCCTCGGTGGTCCAGCGGGTCCCGCCGCTGTGCTCGAACCCGGTGCGGGGCGCGGTGTGGGCGGCCTCCGCGGGCAGGGCGCCGAAGAGCAGGGCGAGCGCGGCCGCGGTGAGCCCGATCGCGAATGTGCCGGGTCGTGGTGTCATCGCCGGCCGCCTCCCGGGACCGGCCGGACGGGCCGGGGCGGGGCGACGCCGACGAGCGGTGCCGCGTCGGGGGCGGCGCTCGCCGCCGGGCCCGAGGTGGCACCGGCGAGCGCGGCCGCGCCGCCGACGACCGGCAGGCTCGCCGTGGTCCGGGCCAGGTCGAGGGTGAGGGCGGGCCGGGAGCCGGGCGGCTCGATGAGGTTCTTGTCGGTGCCGGCGACGATTAGTGCGAGCCGGTGGCCGGCCGGGACGACATGGTCGCTCGCGGCGAGGTCGAGGGTGATCGTGTAGGGGGTGCCGGGGGTCAGCGGGCGCCCGGTGTGCGCGGAGGCGTGGTTGCCGAGGTCGGCCCAGCCGCGGCTGAAGACGGTGTATCCGACGGCTGCGGTGCGGGCGGCGGTCTCCTTGAAGCAGGCGCTGTCGCCGGTCCGGCTCGCGCCCCAGCAGGTGCGTGTGGTCAGCGTGGTGATGCCTTCGCCCGGCGCGGTGTAGTCGCGGATGGTGTCGGGGCCGAGGTCGACGAGCACAGCGGACAGATGGGCGCTGGTCGTGGAGGGAGTCGCGGTGACGGTCATGGTGGAACTCCCGGACAGCCGCAGGTCGCCGACGAGGGGACGGGTGATGAAACCGGCCTTCTCGGGGGTCGGGGTGTCGATCCGGGCGGCCCAGTCGGTCTCCCCGCGCGTGGGGTCGTCGGTGAACCTCTCGGTGGTGCCTGGGTCGGCGGGCCGATGGCCGAGGGTGCCGACACCCGGGGCGCCGCCCTTGTCGGGGCGCAGAGTGGCGACCCGGGTGCCCGTCGGCGGCCAGACACGGTCGGTGGTCCACTGGTCGGGGTGCCGTTCGACGTCCGCCATCGGTTCGCGGTCGATGCCGTTGTCGTAGCCGAGCAGATAGTGGTCGAACCAGCGGTGCAGGGTCTTCACCCAGGTGGCGCGCCGGAAGTCGAAAGGGTCGACGTGGCCGGTCCGGGAGAGCCAGACCTTGCGTTCGACTCCGGCGGCGGCGAGGGCGTCCCACCACTGGCCGAAGTGTCTGGTGCGGACGTTGAGATCCTGGAGGCCGTGGACGGCGAAGACGCTGGCACGGACCTTGCGGGCGTCGGGCACGTAGTCCCGTTGGCTCCACAGCGGCGTCCAGTCGCCGGTGCGGGGTGCCCCTTCGGCGAGCCGCTGCCGCTCCGCGCGGCACCGGATCCGGGTGGCGGGGCTCTCCACGTAGTCGGCCAGCCACTCGGGGCCGGTGTCGAAGAGCGGTGCGCCCTTGGCGAAGTAGTAGTCGTACCAGGAGGAGATGGCGCCGATCGGGACGATGGTCCTCAGGCCCTCGACGCCGGTGGCGGCGACTCCGTTGGCGATCGTCCCGTCGTAGCTCTTGCCGATCATCCCGACGTCGCCGGTGGACCAGCCCGCCTTTGCGGGCGTGCTGCCGGTGCGGCTGGTGTAGCCGCGGGCGCGGCCGTTCAGCCAGTCGACGACGGCTTTGGCGGACTGGACGTCGGATCGTCCGCCGACGTCGGCGCAGCCGTCCGATCGGCTGGTTCCCGCGAGGTCGACGGCGGCGAAGGCGTAGCCGCGGGGGACGAAGTAGTTGTCGTAGTAGAGCGGGAACTGGAGGGCGTTCCCGTCGGCGTCGTAGGTCTTGCGCTGGGCCTCGTTGCCGCGTCCGCAGCAGGAGTAGTAGGGGCTGGCGTCCATGACGACCGGCACTCTGCGGCCCTTGCCTGCGGCTTCCCTGGGCCGGATGATGTCGACCGCGACGCGGTCGGGACGGCCGTCGGCGTCACCGTCGAGTCCGGTGTCGACCCAGACCGACTCGCGGACGGCGTTCTCGTACGAGTACACCGGCCGACTCTCCGGCGCGGGCGCGCTGTCGGCCCTCGCCGGGGAGAGCAGGACTGCGGTCAGGGCGGCGACCGCCGCCGTCGCGAGCACACGATTCCCCATGAGGCGCGAAGGTACTCCGGACAACTGCTCCGGCACAGTGAGCGATTGGGACAGACGGATGTCGAACATCCGTACGTTAGAACGGTGGCCGGATGGGCGCTGTGTGACGTCCCGTGTCGGCCGAATGGCGATCATGTGACGGCAGGCGCTGTAGACACGGTGACAACCGGACGATCTGAATAAGGTCCGAACAGAGCTGCCAGTCGACCTCATTGGAGCATCCGTGCACCGCAGATTCCTCGTCCCGGGCACACTCGCGGCCTCCCTGCTGCTGGCGATCCCGGCATCGGCCGCCACGTTCTCGCCCGGAGCGCCGGGCCTCGGCGACTCCTACTACCCGGCGAGCGGCAACGGCGGGTACGACGTGTCGCACTACGACCTGCGGCTGAAGTACCAGCCCGCGACCGACCTGCTGGAGGGCACGGCGACGCTGGTCGCCACCGCCCAGCAGGACCTGTCGCGCTTCAACCTCGACTTCGGTCTGACGGTGAGCGAGATCCGCGTCAACGGCGCCCAGGCGGAGTTCGCCAGGTCCGGCAGCCATGAACTGGAGGTCACCCCTGCAGCGCCCCTGTCCAAGGGCAAGCCGATCTCCATCGTCGTCCAGTACCAGGGCAAACCGTCCGAACTGAAGATCGACGGATGGACCGCCTGGCACCGCACCCCGGACGGCGGGGTCGCCGCACAGGAGCCGCATTCGGCCGTCTGGTGGTTCCCCGGCAATGACCATCCGCTGGACAAGGCCACGTTCGATGTGTCGGTCTCGGTGCCGGACGGCACCCAGGCGATCAGCAACGGCGTCCTGCAGTCGCAGAGTTCACGCCTGGGCTGGACCCGCTACAACTGGCGGTCCAACAAGCCGCAGGCGACCTACCTGGCCACCCTCGCGGTCGGGAAGTTCGAGATCACCACGGACCGCACGGCGAACGGTCTGCCCGTCCTGAACGCGTACAGCAAGGACCTGGGGGACAACGCCGGTGCCGCCAGGGCCAGCATCGAGCGCACCACCGAGGTGGCGGAGTGGCTGGAAGGGGTCTTCGGCCCCTATCCGTTCAACGCGCTCGGCGGCTACGTCCCCAACGTGACCAGCGGCTTCGCCCTGGAGACGCAGACCAGGCCGTTCTACAGCCCGCGCCAGTTCAACAACGGCGCGAACGTCTCGGTCGTCGTCCATGAGCTCGCCCACCAGTGGTACGGCGACAGCGTGTCGGTCGCGGGCTGGAAGGACATCTGGGTGAACGAGGGCTTCGCGCGGTACGCGCAGTGGCTCTGGTCCGAGGAGCACGGCGAGGGCACGGCCCAGGAACTCGCCGACTGGGTGTACGCGCAGCACCCCGCCGACGACCCGTTCTGGAGGGTGAAGCCGGGCGACCCCGGTCCGGACAAGCAGTTCGACATCGCCGTGTACGACCGGGGCGCGCTGGCCCTCCAGGAGCTGCGCAAGGCGGTCGGCGACGAGAAGTTCTTCGAGATCCTGAAGGGCTGGCCGACGGCGTACCGGTACGGAAACGCGAGCGTCGGCGACTTCGTCGCCTACGCGGAGAAGGTCTCGGGCAAGTCGCTCGCCGCGCTGCTCGACACCTGGCTGTACAGCACGTCCAAGCCGGAGGCGACCCGGGCGGGGGCGGCGGCACGGGCGGCCCAGCGAGCGGCCGCCCGGAACCAGCCGAAGTCGTGGAAGATGATCGCCGCGACGAACGCGATCCACGACCACGAAGAGGGCAAGGGCCTCGGGGACGGCAAGGAGCACGGGGGCGGGAAGGGCCAAGGCGACGGGAAGGGGCAGGGGGACGGGCAGGGACGCCGGCACGACTGAGCCGCGTCCGGACCGCGTCGCTCCGGCGCCGGTGCGCCCCGATACGTGACGCCGCCATCTCACGACGCCGTGCCGTGCCTGTCCAGGGGACGGCACGGCGTCATCGGACGGGCCGTGCACCGGCCCCGGGCGGACGCCCCCATGGTGGTCGCCGCGGGCACGGTGGACGAGCCGGGCCGTCCCCGTGGCCGGGCGCGGAGGAGCACGTGCCCTTCGTCCGGCCGACCGGCCGGCGTACGGCCATGGGCTGGCCGGTGGACGCGGAGGGCCGGTACGAACTGCTGACCCGGCTGCGCGACGAGCTGCCGGGAGTACCGCTGCTGATCACGGAGAACGGCGCCGCCTACGACGACTACGCGAACCCGGAGGGCGTGGTGCACGACCCGGAGCGGGTCGCGTACCTCGAAGGCCATCTCTCCGCCGTGCACCGGGCGATCGGCGACGGGGCCGATGTGCAGGGAACTTCTGGTCGCTGCTGGACGACTTCGAGTGGACCTTCGGCTACGCCAAGCGGTTCGGGATCGTCCACGTCGACTTCGCGACCCAGCGGCACACGCCGAAGGACAGCGCCCGCTGGTACGCGGAGGTCATCGCGAGGGGCGGTCTGCCCGGCTGACCGGGTGCGGGCGCACGGCCGGCCGGCACCTCCGGCCGGCGCGGCGTGCCCGGGCCTCGCGTGCCCGGGCCTCGTACGCCATCGGGAGGTACCGCAGCCGTTCCGGGAGCGCGGGGACCACGTTCCGTACGACCGCGCAGAAGCGGCGCAGCCTGCGTTCCTCCGCGTCGGTCCACTCCAGGCCGATCGCCTCCCGGGCGTCCGGCGGCATCAGGCCGATGGTGAGGAAGCGGCGGAGGCGGAGGAACCGCGGCCGCAGCCACGGCCAGGCGGCTCCCAGGGCCAGGCGCAGCGGCCACGGTCCGAGGCCGGGCGGCGGCAGCGGGGTGTCGAGGGCCAGCAGTTCCCGTACGACGCCGGTCTCCTCCAGTTCGTCGGCGAGGACCCTGCGGTAGTACGGCCAGAAGTCCTCCGGTGTCTGCGGCATGTCCCGGTCGTGGATGCCGAGGATCCGGCCCACCTGCAGCCATTCCGCGTACAGCCGGCGCTCCTGGGCCTCGGTGAGGGGGCGCAGCAGAAGGCTGCAGCCGTAGCGGTAGACGGGGAACCCGGTGGCGTGGACCCAGGAGTAGTAGGCCGGGGTGAGGGCGTGGTAGCTGCGGCCGTGGGTGTCGGTTCCGCTGATGTCCCGGTGCAGCCTCCGCAGCCGGCGGCCCTCCTCCGCGGCCGCCTCGCCTCCGTACACCCAGAGCATGACGGAGCGGATGGAGCGTTCGCCCCGGCCCCACGGGTCGGTACGGAAGACCGAGTGGTCGTCCACACCGGCGCCCACGGCGGGGTGGGCGACCTGCATCGTCAGCGCCGCGGGCAGCATGAGCAGCGCCCGGATGTCACCGGCGAGGCTCCACAGCACACCGCCGGGCGGGGGCGGTTCCGGGTCCTGCTGCATGCGGTGGGCTCCCCTGGCGGTGCCGTCGACGGGTTCTTCCGGTCGTTTCCAGTATGCGACCGTGCGGCGGCAGTTCGTCGGCCGGGTGCCACCGGACAAGGTGTTGTCCCGTTCGACGTCTGGCGGAAAAATGTTCGGTGCCGGATGGCTACCAGAAAGTAACTCCCGCTGCTTTGATGTGCGGCGCCGCTTATGCAGCGCTCCTTCAACCCCCACACCAGAACCGGGAGTTCCCGTGCCGCACTCCGTGCTCCGCCGTATACCCGGCGCAGCCCTCGCCGTCGCCGTCGCAGCCGCCACGGTGGTCGCGACCGCGCCCGCCGCCTCGGCCGCCGAGCAGCCGCAGCTCAAGGTGCTCAGCTACAACGCCTTCCTGTTCAGCAAGAACCTGTACCCGAACTGGGGCCAGGACCACCGGGCGAAGGCGATCCCGGCCGCGTCCTTCTTCCAGGGCAACGACGTGGTCGTGCTCCAGGAGGCCTTCGACAACGGCTCGTCCGACGCGCTGAAGGCGAACGCCGCCGCTCAGTACCCGTACCAGACCCCGGTGATGGGGCGGAGCACCAGTGGCTGGGACGCGACGGGCGGTTCCTACTCGTCCACCACGCCGGAGGACGGCGGTGTGACGGTGCTGAGCAAGTGGCCGATCCTGCGCAAGGAGCAGTACGTCTACAAGGACGCCTGCGGCGCGGACTGGTGGTCCAACAAGGGCTTCGTGTACGTGGTGCTGA
Source organism: Streptomyces sp. NPDC030222 (assembly GCF_055573115.1). Lineage (NCBI taxonomy): Bacteria > Bacillati > Actinomycetota > Actinomycetes > Kitasatosporales > Streptomycetaceae > Streptomyces > Streptomyces sp. NPDC030222. The sequence goes on along the minus strand of NZ_JBVICA010000003.1, from coordinate 100,975 downwards.
ACGTCAACGGCACGAAGGTGCACGTGGTCGGCACTCACGCGCAGTCCACGGACCCGGGCTGCCGCGCGGGGGAGGCGGCGCTGATGCGCAGCCGCCAGTTCAAGGCGATGGACGCGTTCCTGGACGCCAAGCAGATCCCGGCGGGCGAGCAGGTCATCGTCGCGGGCGACTTCAACGTCGACTCGCGGACCCCCGAGTACGCGTCGATGCTGGCCGACGGCGGCTTCGTCGGTGCCGACGCGCGCACCGGCCACCCGTACTCCTTCGACACGCGGGACAACTCCATCGCGTCCTACCGCTACCCGAGCGATCCGCGTGAGGACCTGGACTACGTCCTGCACCGCGCGGGGCACGTCCGTCCCTCGGGCTGGACCAACGAGGTGATCAAGGAGCAGACCGCGCCCTGGACCGTGAAGAGCTGGGGCGTCTCGTACACCTACACCAACCTGAGCGACCACTACCCGGTCGTCGCCGGCCGCTGACCCGGCCGCGTCAGCGCCCCGTGAGCCCCGGCTCGCGGGGCGCTTTCCCTCTTCGGGGCCGGAGGTCCGTCACCAGCGGTCGTCGCCGAAGTCGTACACGGTCACCGGTATGTCCCGGGCCGCCAGCCGGGCGCTGATCAAGGGTTCCACGCGGGACCAGCGTCCTCCGGCGAGTCCGCACCCGATCCGGGGCATGTGCACCGAGGCCCCGAGCTCCACGGCCTTGTCCGCGACGCTCGCCAGCGCCGTGTCGATCGCCTCGTAGCGCACCGGCACGCCCTTGCTCCCGGTGCGCATCCCGCGCTGCCCGATCATGTTGGCGACCCATATCCGGGGCTCGACCTGCACGTACTGCACCGCGCCCAGCGCGAAGTCGTTCCCGGCGCGCTCGCGGTGCCAGCGGCGGTAGGCCGCCTCGGGCTCGGACCAACGGCGGGACAGCGCGACGACGAACCCCTTGCCCCAGCCCCCGAGGTCGTTGCAGACGTGCGCGATCAGCTTGATGCCCTTGCCCTGCGGCGCGGCGGCGTCTCCCCGGATATAACGGATCTCATGCATGTGTTCACCGTACGGCGCGGCACTGACATCGGCGTCCGCCCGCACGGCGTCCGTCCGCTCCGTCGTCGTCGGCCGACCGCTCAGGAGTCGGGGCGTCCACCGGCGCTCAGGTGCCCGACAGGATGGTGAGCGTCTGGGCGTCGTTGGTGCGGTTGGGGTCTCCGGGCACGTTGATGGTGACGTGGATGGCGCCCGGTCCCGTACTCTTCACGGTGCCGAGGAACGGGATCTGCCCCTTGCCGCCGTTCGGCAGGCTGCCGCCGGTGCAGCGGAAGCCGGCACCCGCCGCGACGCACTGGAATCCGTTGAAGGTGCCGGACTCCGGGAGACGCCGCATCGTCATCGTGCCCGTGGGCTGGACCTCGATGGTGATGTCCTTGGCGTCGGCGCCCGTGTTGGCGTAGTTCACCCAGTAGTTACGGTTGGAGGCGGGCGGCGGAGCCGCGTCGCCGTCGATGGAGCCGACGGAGACATCGGAGGGATTCGCGGCCGAACCCGCGGGCTTGGCGCAGAGCTTGTCGGACTCACTCGTGACCTCCAGCGGATCCGGCCGCGGAAGTGGATCGTTCTTGCCCGAGACCGGCTGCCTGAGCAGGGTCCTGATGACTCCGCAATAGCCGATGCCGGGCAGGATCTTGGCGTTGAACGTCTCCGTGCGGACCCGTCCTTGGCCGGGCACCTTGTCCCATGTCGCCTCGAGCACGACCCCGCCCCCCGGGTCCTGCGGGGTGAGGACGAGCGTGTGGCTGACCGCGTTGGGGGTGAGGTCCTTGAACGTGACGGTGACGTTGGGGGCATTGAGCTCCAGGTTCATGAGGTCGGTGGCGCCTTTTACCGGTGCGGCCGGTGTGGCGAGACCGAGCGCCAGCCCGCAGGCCATGCCGCTCGCCACGGCTCCGCGGAACAACCAGCGGAAGTGCGTCCTGTGTGTCATGGCGAACCCCGTTCCCAGCAGAGGCGGAGGAACCGTGGGGGTGCACCGCGGCGGTGTCCGTCGCGACCGGTGGTGTCGGGCACGCGCCCGTCTCGTAGGGTGGCAGGCTCTGCTGCGGGGCACCCGCGTCGCTGCTCTCATCGTCACGCCGATCGGCGACCGTGTCCAAACAGCGCCCGCGCCCGGCGGCCGTCCGGCGCCCCGACGGGCCCGGTCCGGCGCAGGGCTTTCACACATCCGGTGAGACAGCGATACTGTTCCACATGGAGGAGCTGGCGGACGAACCCGTTCTCACGGTCGACGAGCTGGCCGCGCGGGCCGGAGTCACCGTGCGGACGATCCGGTTCTACAGCACGCGGGGGCTGCTGCCGCCACCGGTGCTCGGGCCGCGGCGGGTCGGGCACTACGGGCCGGTGCACCTCTCGCGGCTGGCGCTGATCGAGGAGCTGCAGAATCACGGGCTGACCCTGGCGGCCATCGAGCGGTACATCCACCGGCTGCCGGAGGACCTCACCCCGAACGAGCTGGCGCTGCACCGCGCCCTGGTCGCTTCGTGGGCGCCGGACTCGGCTGACGAGGCGACGCGGACGGAGCTGGCGAAGCGGGCGGGGCGCGCGCTGTCGGAGCAGGACATCGACCGGCTGGTCGCCATGGGCGTCCTGGAGCGCACCGGCGCGGAAGGGGTGTACCGGGTCGACCGGGGCCTGATGGCGCTCGGGGTCCAGCTGCTCGACGTGCCGATCGCCCACGAGACGATCCTCGCCTCGCGCGAGGTGCTGGTGGAGCACGCCCGGGAGACGGCCCGGGAGCTGACCCGGCTGTTCCGCGACGAGGTGTGGGGTCCGTACCGCGAGCGGGAGTCGGACCCCGACCATGTGACGGCGATGAAGTCGCTGTCCGCCCATATGCAGCCCATGGTGGTGCAGGCGCTGGTGACGGCGTTCCAGCGGTCCCTGCGGGAGGAGCTGCGGGCCGCGTTCGAGGCGGAGTGAGGCGTACGCCTGCGAACGCGGCCCGCGCCGACGCCTACGCGTCGGTGAAGGTCTCGCCGCGCCCGGCCTTCTCCACCAGCAGAGCCGGCGGTTCGAACCGCTCGCCGTAGCGTCCGGCGAGCTCACGGGCCCGTGCCACGAAGCCGGGCAGGCCGCCTTCGTAGCCGTTGACGTACTGGAGCACCCCGCCGGTCCACGCGGGGAAACCGATGCCCATGATGGAGCCGATGTTGGCGTCGGCGACCGACGTCAGCACGCCCTCCTCCAGGCAGCGGACGGTGTCCAGCGCCTCCGAGAAGAGCATGCGCTCCTTCATGTCCTCGAAGGGGATGTCCGTGGCCGGCTTGGTGAAGTGCTCGCGGAGCCCCGGCCAGAGCCCGGCGCGCTTGCCGTCCGCGTAGTCGTAGAAACCGGCGCCGCCGCTACGGCCGGGGCGCCCGAACTCGTCGACCATGCGGTCGATGACCGCGTCCGCCGGGTGACCGGTCCACGTGCCGCCCGCCTCCTCGACCGCGCGCCGCGACTCGTTGCGGATCTTGCGGGGCAGGGTGAGGGTCAGCTCGTCCATCAGCGAGAGCACCTTGGCCGGATAGCCGGCCTGGGCCGCGGCCTGTTCGATGGAGGCGGGCTCGGCGCCCTCGCCGAGCATCGCCACGCCTTCGTTGATGAACCGGCCGATGACCCGGGAGGTGAAGAAGCCCCGGGAGTCGTTGACCACGATGGGGGTCTTCCTGATCCGGCGCACCAGGTCGAACGCGCGGGCCAGCGCCTCGTCACCGGTGCGCTCGCCCTTGATGATCTCGACGAGCGGCATCTTGTCGACGGGCGAGAAGAAGTGCAGGCCGATGAAGTCGTCGGGTCGCTCGACTCCCTCGGCGAGGGCGGTGATGGGGAGGGTGGAGGTGTTGGAGCAGAGGAGCGCATCGGGGGCGACGATGCTCTCGATCTCCTGGAACACCTTGTGCTTGAGCGAGGTGTCCTCGAACACGGCCTCGATGACGATGTCGCAGCCGGCGAGGTCCTGCGGGTCGGCGGTCGGCGTGATGCGCGCCAGCAGCGCGTCGCGCTCGGCCTCGGTGGTGCGGCCGCGGCTCAGGGCTTTGGCGAGCAGGCCTTCGGAATAGGCCTTGCCCCTGTCGGCGGCTTCCTGACTGATGTCCTTCAGCACGACGTCCAGGCCGGCACGGGCACAGGAGTAGGCGATGCCCGCGCCCATCATGCCCGCGCCGAGGACGGCGACCTTGCGCATCTCGCGCGGCTCGATGTCCTTGGGGCGGCTGGCGCCCGAGTTGACGGCCTGGAGGTCGAAGAAGAACGCCTGGATCATGTTCTTGGCGGTCTGTCCTGTGACCAGCTCGGTGAAGTACCGGGCCTCGATGACCTGCGCGGTCTCGAAGTCCACCTGGCTGCCCTCGACCGCACAGGCGAGGATGTTGCGGGGCGCCGGGTAGGGGGCGCCGCCCAGCTGCTTCTTGAGGCCGGCGGGGAACGCGGGCAGGTTCGCGGCGAACCTGGGGTTCGACGGGGTGCCTCCGGGGATCTTGTAGCCGGGCACGTCCCAGGGCTGCTTCGACTCGGGGTGCGCGTCGATGAAGGCGCGGGCCTTCGCGAGCATGTCCTCGTGCGTCTCCGCGACCTCGTGGACGAGGCCGTTCTCCAGGGCCCGCTTCGGGGAGTACTGGGTGCCCTGGAGCAACACCTTCAGGAGGGCGTCGGCGATGCCCATCAGCCGCACGGTCCGGGTGACACCGCCGCCGGCGGGGAGCAGGCCGAGGGTGACCTCGGGAAGGCCGATCTTGGAGCCGGGCGCGTCGAGGGCGATGCGGTGGTGGCAGGCGAGGGCGATCTCGTAACCGCCGCCGAGCGCCGCGCCGTTGATCGCGGCGACGACGGGCTTGCCGAGGGTCTCGATGCGGCGCAGCGAGGCCTTGATGGCCATGCCGGTCTCGAAGGCCGCCTCGGCGTCCTCCGGCCGGAGTCTGATCATGTCCTTGAGGTCGCCGCCCGCGAAGAAGGTCTTCTTGGCGGAGGTGAGGACGATGCCGCGGATGCCGTCCTTCTCGGCCTCGGCGCGGTCGGCGATCGCCGCGATGGAGTCCTTGAAGGCCTGGTTCATGGTGTTGGCGGACTGGTTGGGGTCGTCGAGGACGAGGGTGACGACGCCGGTCTCGTCCTGTTCCCAGCGGATCGTGCTGGACTCGCTCATGAGTGGTTTCTCCGTAAGGGGGTGGACGGGACGGTCAGAGACGCTCGACGATCGTGGCGATGCCCATGCCGCCGCCGACGCAGAGCGTGGCGAGGCCGTACCGCTTGTCCTGGCGCTCCAGTTCGTCGATGAGCGAACCGAGGATCATCGCGCCGGTGGCGCCGAGCGGGTGGCCCAGGGCGATGGCGCCGCCGTTGACGTTGACCTTGTCGAGGGACAGTCCCATGTCGCGGACGAAGCGCAGTACGACGGCGGCGAACGCCTCGTTGATCTCGACCAGGTCGATGTCGTCGATGGTCAGTCCAGCCTTGGCGAGCGCCTTGCGGGTGGCGGGGGCCGGCCCGGTGAGCATGATCGTCGGCTCGGAACCGGAGACCGCCGCGGAGACGATGCGGGCGCGGGGCCGCAGCCCGTACCGCTCGCCGACCTCCTTGGAGCCGATGGCGGCGAGGGAGGCGCCGTCGACGATGCCGGAGGAGTTGCCGGCGTGGTGGACGTGGTCGATCTTCTCGACCCAGTGGTACTTCTGCAGGGCGACGGCGTCGAAGCCGCCGAGTTCGCCGATGTCGGCGAAGGACGGCTTCAGCTTGGCCAGGGAGTCGGCGGTGGTGCCGGGCCGCATGTGCTCGTCGTGGTCGAGGACGACCAGGCCGTTGCGGTCCTTGACGGGGACCACGGACCGGTCGAAGCGGCCGTCCTTCCATGCGGCGGCGGCACGCTCCTGGGACAGGGCGGCGTATTCGTCGACGTCTCGGCGGGAGAAGCCCTCGACGGTGGCGATCAGGTCGGCGCCGATGCCCTGGGGCACGAATCCGGTGTCGAAGTTGGTCATCGGGTCGGCGAACCAGGCGCCGCCGTCGGAGGCCATGGGGACGCGGGACATCGATTCGACGCCTCCTGCGAGCACCAGGTCCTCCCAGCCGGAACGGACCTTGGCGGCGGCGAGGTTCACGGCTTCGAGGCCGGAGGCGCAGAAGCGGTTCTCCTGGACGCCGGCGACGGTGTCGGGCAGGCCTGCGGCGATCGCGGCGATGCGGGCGATGTCGGAGCCCTGGTCGCCGACCGGGCCGACGACACCCAGCACGATGTCGTCGACCGCGGCCGGGTCCAGGCCGGGGAAGCGGTCGCGGATCTCGTGGATCAGCCCGACGACGAGGTCGATGGGCTTGGTGCCGTGCAGAGCGCCATTGGCCTTGCCTCGTCCGCGCGGGGTGCGGATCGCGTCGTACACGTACGCTTCGGTACTCAAGTCAGCAGCCTTTCGGGGTCTGGGAGGGTGAGGCGGAGTCAGGCGAGCAGGGAACGGCCGATGATCTCCTTCATGATCTCGGTGGTACCGCCGTAGATCGTCTGGATGCGGCCGTCGGTGAAGGCCCTGGCGACGGGGTACTCGCTCATGTAGCCGTAGCCGCCGTGCAGTTGGAGACAGCGGTCGGCGACCCGCTTCTGGAGTTCGGTGGCCCACCACTTGGCCATCGAGGCGTGGACCGCGTCGAGTCCGCCATCGGAGTGGTCGACGATGCAGCGGTCGACGAAGGTACGGGTGACGGTGCACTCGGTGGCCATCTCGGCTATCTCGAAACGGACGTGCTGGAGTTTGGCGAGGGGGCGGCCGAAGGCCTCGCGCTCCTTGACGTACCGGGTGGTGATCTCCAGCAGGTGTTCGGCCGCGGCGATGCCGGCGACGGCGATGTTGAGCCGTTCCTGCGGAAGGTTGGTCATCAGGTGGACGAAGGCGCCGTTGAGCTCGCCGAGGAGGTTCTCCTTGGGGACCCTGACGTCCTCGAGGAACAGTTCGGCGGTGTCCTGCGCCTTCTGGCCGATCTTGTCGAGGTTGCGGCCGCGCTCGAAGCCCTCCATGCCTCGTTCCACGACCAGCAGGGACAGTCCGTGGGCGCCGCCCTCGGGGGTGGTCTTGGCCACGACGATCACCAGGTCGGCGAGTATGCCGTTCGAGATGAAGGTCTTGGAGCCGTTGAGCAGCCAGTGGTCTCCGCGGTCCTCGGCGGTGGTGCGGATGCCCTGGAGGTCGGAGCCTGCGCCCGGTTCCGTCATGGCGATGGCGGTGATGATGTCGCCGCTGCAGAAGCCGGGGAGCCAGCGACGCTTCTGCTCCTCGGTGGCCAGCCCGGTCAGGTAGGGGCCGATGATGTCGTTGTGGAGCCCGACGGCGATGCCGGGGGCCCCGGCGCGGGTGAACTCCTCGGCGAGGACGGCGCTGTAGCGGAAGTCCGTGGTGCCTCCTCCGCCGTACTCCTCCGGCACGGCGAGGCCGAGCAGGCCCTGGCGGCCGGCGGCGCGCCACGCCTCACGGGCGACGATCCCGTCCTTCTCCCACTGTTCGTAGTGCGGGAGCACTTCCTTGGCGAGGAAGGTGCGAACGGTCTCGCGGAACGCGTCGTGCTCGGCGGTGAAGATCTGTCGCTTCACGGTCGGGTCCCCCCGGTGTCTGCCGTCGATGGGTGGGTGAGCCGCGGCACTGCCCAGTCGCGTGCCACTTCGTCGGTGTCCGCGCCGGGCTGTGCGGGCGGGCGGCGCACCGCGCCCGGGGTGGCGGAGAAGCGGGGTGCGGGCGCGGGCTGGGTGAGGCCGCCGTGGACGGTGAAGGTGCCGCGTGCCGCCAGATGGGGGTGCGCGGGTGCCTCGCGGAGCGACAGGACGGGCGCGACACAGGCGTCGCTGTCCTCGAACACGGCGGTCCATTCGGCGCGGGTCCTGGTCCGGAACCGCGCCTCGATCGCGGAGCGCAGCTCGCCCCAGCGGTCGAAGTCCTTGCGGGCCGGCGCCTCCTCCTCGATGCCGAGGAGCCGGATGAACTCGGCGTAGAACTGCTGCTCCAGGGGGCCGACGGCCATGTACTCGCCGTCGGCCGTCTCGTAGCAGCCGTAGAAGGGGCAGCCGCCGTCGAGGAGGTTGGCGCCGCGCCGGTCCTGCCAGCCGCCCGCGGCCATCATTCCGTGGATCATCGTGGTGAGATGGGCGGCGCCGTCCACGATCGCCGCGTCGACGACCTGTCCGTCGCCGTGGGCACGGGCGTGGTGGAGTGCGGCGAGCACGCCGACGACGAGGTAGAGGGAACCGCCCGCGTAATCGCCGAGGAGGTTCGCCGGGACGCTGGGCGGCCGGCCCGCGTCGCCGATCATGCCGAGCGCCCCGCTGATGCCGATGTAGGCGATGTCGTGTCCGGCGCGCGGGGCGAGCGGCCCCTCCTGGCCCCAGCCGGTCATCCGTCCGTAGACGAGACGGGGGTTGCGGGCGTGGCAGTGCTCGGGGCCGATTCCCAGGCGTTCGGCGACGCCCGGCCGGTAGCCCTCGATCAGCGCGTCGGCGCGCTCGACCAGGTCGAGGACCTGCCGGCGGCCCTCCTCGGTCTTGAGGTCGACCAGTACGGATCGCTTGTTGCGGTTGGTGAGGTCGTACGCCGGGTCGATCGCGAGACCGGCGCCGCCGGGCCGGTCGACCCTCACCACGTCGGCTCCGAGGTCGGCGAGGAGCATGGCGGCGAACGGACCGGGACCGATACCCGCCAGTTCGACCACCCGGACGCCGGCCAGCGGGCCGTGGGCTGTCGCTGCCATTTCACCCCTCGCCACGACGGCTGTGACACAACTGATGTAACACTCAGGATGTTAAGAACGCGTTCCACTCCGCACAAGGCCTGTGGACAAGCAAGCGCTCAGTCGGTTGCGGAGGCGTCCGCCACAGGCGTCACGCCGCGCGCGTCGAGCTCCGCGACCAGCTTCTTCGTCACGATCGTCCGGTAGCTCTCCTCGACCCAGTCGCAGAGCACGTCCGCCCTCGGCGCGCCCTTCTCCGCCAGCGGCACGGACACCCAGCCGGCCTTCCCCAGTCCGTACCCGGACGGCGCGGCGCCCGGAGCGGAGAGTGCGTGGGCGTGCACCGCCTCGTCCTCAAGCTTCACTCCGATGCCCGGCGGACAGCTGCCGTCGGTCACCCCGAGGAAGACGAACACCTTCTTGTCGGCCTTGATCACGGTCTCGCCCCACGGGAACTCCTCCACCGCCCCGGGCAGAGTCAGCGCGAAGGCGCGCACCTTCTCCCATTTGGTCAGGGCATGTCTCGGCACTGCGGGCATCCGGACCTCCGTCATCGCGCACGACTCCCGATCCCACGCTAGCCTCGGCCACCGACAACGGCGCGGAACCATCTGCGGAGGACCAGGGTGAACGGGCACAGCAGCGCGGAACGTACCTACGACGTCGTGTTGTTCGGGGCGACGGGCTTCGTGGGTGCCCTCACCGCCGAATACCTCGCGACACACGCACCGCGGGAGTGCCGCTGGGCCCTGGCCGGGCGCAGTCCGGCCAAGCTGGAACGGCTCCGCGAAAGGCTGGCGGAGATCGCCCCGGAGTGCGCCGGGATCCCCCTGCTGACGGCCGACGCCGACGACCCCGACGCGCTGCGCGCCCTCGCCGAGTCCACCCGGGTGGTGGCCACCACGGTCGGCCCCTACATCTGGCACGGCGAACCCCTCGTCGCCGCCTGCGCCGAAGCGGGCACCCACTACGTCGACCTCACCGGCGAGCCGGAGTTCGTCGACCTCATGTTCGTACGGCACGACGCCCGCGCCCGGGAGACCGGCGCCAAGATCGTGCACTCCTGCGGGTTCGACTCGGTACCGCACGACCTCGGCGCCTGGTTCACCGTCCAGCAGCTGCCCGAGGACGTCCCGCTGCGCGTCGACGGCTTCGTCCGGACCAACGCCCTCATCTCCGGAGGCACCCTCGCCTCCGCGCTCACGGTGATGAGCCGCGGCCCGCAGGCACTGCGCGCCGCCCGCGAACGCCGACTCCACGAGCCCCGCCGGGTCGGCCGGCGCATCGCCGCGCCGCTCGGCGCTCCCAGCTTCCGGCGCGAGACCGGCACCTGGGCGCTCCCGCTGCCGACCCTGGACCCGCAGGTCATCGCGCGGTCGGCCGCGGCGATCGACCGCTACGGACCGGACTTCCGGTACCGGCACTTCGCATCGGTCAAGCACCTCCCGGTGGCCGTGGGCGGCGTCGTCGCCGCCGGCGGCATCGTCGCCGCCGCCCAGGTACCGCCGCTCCGCCGCTGGATCAGCAGCCGCTACGAACCGGGCCGCGGCCCCAGCGCCGAGGTGCGCGGGCGCAGCTGGTACACCGTCCGCTTCGTGGGCGAGGGCGGCGGCCGCCGGGTCCTGACCGAGGTCTCCGGCGGGGACCCGGGCTACGGCGACACCGCGAAGATGCTCGCCGAGTCCGCGCTCTCCCTGGCGTTCGACGACCTGCCACCGGCCGCCGGCCAGCTGACCACCGCCGCAGCGATGGGCAACGCCCTCATCGGCCGGCTGCAGACCGCCGGCATCCGCTTCCGGGTCGCCGACAACAGGTGACGGCCGCCCGCCGGGCGCGCGTCACGCGCCCGGCACGGCCGCCCGGAGCGCCCGGCGGCAGAGGGCGTCGGCGAGGCGGGTGGATTCGGGAAGCCTGAAGCCCGGGGCGAGCCGGAGGACATGGGCGCAGGCGTTGTCCAGTCCGACGCGGTGTCCCACCGACACGAAGACCGGTTTCACCCCGTCACGCGTGCGCAGGGCCCGGCCGACCTCCTCTCCCCCGTCGAGCAGCGGCGAGGAGTCCCCCCGAAGCGGGCCCGGCTGCTCGTAGTGGAAGGTGAACGGGTTCTTGGCGACACCGATCACCGGCAGCCCGGTCAGGACCCCGAGGTGTGCGGCGAGGCCGAAGCGGCGTGGATGTGCCCGGCCGTACCCGTCGCAGACGACGAGGCCGGGGTCCGTACCGAGGCGTTCCAGGGCGGCGAGCACCGTGGGGATCTCACGGAAGGCGAGCAGGCCGGGCACATAGGGGAAGGCGACCCGGCCGACCGCGGTCGCCTCCTCGACCACCTCGAGCGTCGCCGCGTCCAGTACGACCGCCGCGGCGGCGACCACGTCCCGTGCGTCGTCGTACGCCACGTCGACGCCGGTGACGTGTCCGGTGCCGGGGGCGGGGCCCGTCTCGTCGAGGATCACGCGGGTGCGCAGTTCGTCCTGGAGCGCCTTGGCCCGCTCTTCGTCCTGCGGCCAGTCCGCGGGTGTGCCGATGATCGTCATGGTCCCCCCACCCTATGGCCCCGGGCCCGCTGGGTAGCCTGGCGGGCATGTTCGTACTGGAACTCACCTACATCGCACCCCTGGAGCGGGCCGACGCCCTGCTCGACGCCCATGTCGCCTGGCTGGACGAGCAGTACGCCGCGGGCGTCTTCATCGCGTCGGGCCGCAAGGTGCCGCGCGACGGCGGCGTCATCCTGGCCGCCGGTGTCGACCGCGCGGCGATCGAGAAGATCGCGGCCGGCGACCCGTTCACGGTGGAAGGCGTGTGCGAGTACCGGATCACCGAGTTCGTCGCGACGAAGACGGCACCCGACCTGGGCGCGTACCGGGAGTTGCCGCCGGCGTAGCACCGCCCGTCGGGGAGTGGCCGGCGTCGCCCGGCGTGCGGGGCCCACGGTGGCGAACGCCTACGGTGTGACCGTGGAACCCCTGGAGGCCGCCGACGACACGGCCGCGCTGATCGAGGGCGCCGCCTCGCCGTTGTGGTCGGTGAGGGCCGCCGCCGGGCAGCGGCCGGGCGGGTGGAGGTGCCCGGTGTCGCCGAGGTCCTCCACCTCCTTCTGCTGGACCCGTACGACACTGCCGTGACGCAGGACACCGCCCGCGCGCTGCTGGAGCGGGGGGACGTCCACGGTCCGCGACGTCCTGGCCGCACTCGCCCGCGCCCACGACGCGGGAACCGCCGACCACCTCGTCGCGGAGGTCCATGGGGACCCGCGCTGGATGGGCGACGCCGGTGCCGCCGCGCTCCGTGAGCAGTCGGGCCGGCCGGCTTCCGACGCCGACCCGGACGTACGCGCCGAGGCCCGGCGACTGCTGGAGCCACCGGGGCGCTCGGTGGGGTGATAGGCCGAAGGCCCGTCGAGATCACGTGGGCGCCCCGCCGTGGAGGCGGCGCGCCGGCGCCCCGCCCCGGTACGCCGAGCGCACGGTCCCGGTCAGCCGAGGCGGGCCACCCGGCCCTTCTCGCCGGAGGCCCAGCAGCCCAGGTCGGGCGCACAGTCGATGGTGTCGTAGGAGCCGGTGTCGACGGTGCGCCAGGTCCGGCCGCCGTCGGTCGTCAGATCGGTGCCGGTGGGGCCGACGGCGAGGGCGGCGTGCCGGGTGTGCGGCAGCCAGGCCACGCCCGACCGGTAGGCGGGCGGAGGTGCGGTCGCGGCGCTCCAGGTGCGGCCCCCGTCACGGGTCACGGCCGCCGCCCGCGGCGAGGGCTCGCCGGTGCGGTAGTCACCCCCGACGGCGATGCCGTGCCGCCGGTCGCGGAAGGCCAGCGCGAAGACGCCGCGCGCCGGGTCGCCCGCCGGGATCGCCGACTCGGCCACGGTCCACGTCCGGCCCCGGTCGGCGGAGTGCAGGACCCGTGCCGTGGCGGCTCCGCCGGTGGCCAGCCATACGTCCTTCCTGCCGGACGCGACCAGGCACTGCCCGCTCGCCGCGAAGGCCGCCTCGCCCGCCTGGGCGGCCGGCATGCCGTCGCCGGGGAGGACCTTCCAGCTGCGGCCGCCGTCGGACGTGGACAGGATGCGGTACTTCCCGTCGACCGGGTCGCTCATGGCGAGTCCGTGCCGGGTGTCGAAGAAGGTGACGCAGTCGTAGAAGGCCCGCGGATCGGTGTTGCGGAACGACTCGATCCAGTTCGCGCCGCCGTCCTCGGTGCGGAAGATCCGGGAGGCCTCGCCCTCGCCGATGGCGAGGACCACCGCCCGGTGGCCGTCGAACGCCTCGATGTCGCGGAACTCCAGTTTCTCCGCGCCCGGCGGGGAAACGTTGCGCCAGCTGCGTCCGCCGTCGGCGGTGCGCAGTACGGTGCCCTTCGAACCGGCCACCCACGCACTCGCGCGGCTCACCGCCGCGAGCCCGCGTAACCGTACGTCGGTGCCGGTCTGCTTGGGCTCCCACACGGTGCGGGCCGTGCTGTCGTCCCGGTTCCGGTTGTGGTCTGCCTGCGCAGGGGCTGCGGTCAGGGACAGCATCAGCGCCACCCCGCCCAGTCCTGCCGACACCAGTCGTCTCGTCTTCCCCATGGACCCCATGGCGGGCGAAGCTAGCCCAGCGTTCCGGGGCCGTCCAGGGTGCGAATCGCGCCATCGGGCCGGGGTGGCCGGAAGCGGTGACACAGCTCACGCCCCCCGTGGGTGCACGCATCGGCGCGTTCCTCCGTCTCCCATGGTGAGAACTTCTCGACCGCCGAACCGCCGAGCCGTGAGTAGGGGTGCCGGGCCTTGTCAACCGTCATCGAACAGCCCGTAGAGGCCCGTCTCGTCGCCTCGAACCCCCGTATGGAGACGGTGCCGGCGGCATTCCGCTACGACCCCGTCGACCCCTTCGCGGTACGCATGGCCTTCCCCGCCGACGCGACGCTGGAGGGCACCGACGTGTCCTGGGTCTTCGCGCGCGAACTCCTCCAGGACGGACTGGACGCCCCCGCCGGCCTCGGCGACGTCCGCGTCCGGCCGTACGGCTACGACCGGACCGTGCTGGAGTTCCACGCCGCCGAGGGCGTGGCGGTCGTCCACGTCCGCACCTCCGAGCTGAGCCGCTTCCTGCGCCGGACCCAGCTGCTCGTGCCGCCGGGCGAGGAGCACCGGTTCCTCGACGTCGATCATCACGTGGCGGAACTGCTCCGCGACGCCGGCTGATCCCACCATCACGCCCTCGCCGGCGCCCATAGGGCACCCGCGCACACCGCGGAGCGAAAAACCGTTTGGCGCCCGGCCGACGGCTCCCTACCGTTGACGCAGGCCCTGTCGTCGTCGGATTGGAGCAGGCCGTTGCTCGTCTGAGGTCATGAGACACCGTGTCGCACAGCTCTGTGCCTGTGCGCCCGTGCATGACCTCGGCCTGCCCTGCGCCGCCGGTCCCCGACCGGGCCTCCGTGCTGTCCCGAGCGGTGTCTCCCCCCGTTGCACCTTTTCCCCCCAGCAACCGGAGACGCTCATGTCAGCAGTTCCGTCACACACCCATGTCCTGTGTTCCGCCCTCTCGTTCACCTGGCCGGACGGCCGCGTGGTGTTCGACGGGCTCGACTGGGCGGTCGGCCCCGGCCGTACCGGACTCGTCGGTCTCAACGGCTCGGGGAAGTCCACCCTCCTGCACCTGGTCTCGGGTCGGGTCCGCCCCACCGGCGGCAATGTCAGGGTCGCGGGCGAGATCGGTCTGCTGCCGCAGGACCTCGTCCTCGACACCGGACTCCCGGTCGACGAGGCCCTGGGCATCGCGGGGATCCGGCGTGCCCTGCACGCCATCGAGTCCGGTGACGCCCGCGAGGAGCATTTCGCGGCCGTCGGGGACGACTGGGACGTCGAGGAGCGGGCCCGGGCGACACTCGACCAGCTGGGCCTGGACCGAATCGGCTTGGACCGCACGGTCGGTGAGGTGTCCGGCGGCGAGTCCGTCCTGCTGAGGTTCGCCGCGCTGATGCTGAGCCGGCCGGACGTGCTGCTCCTCGACGAACCGACCAACAACCTCGACCTGTACGCCCGCAGACGGCTCTACGAGGCCGTGGACGCCTGGCCGGGAGTCATGATCGTGGTGAGCCACGACCGTGAACTGCTGGAGCACGTCGACCGGATCGCCGATCTCCGCGACGGCGGTATCAGGCAGTACGGGGGTGCCTACTCGGACTACGAACGGGCTCTCGAAGCCGAGCAGGAGGCGGCCGAACGCATGGTGCGGGTCGCCGAGGCGGATGTGCAGCGGCAGAAACGCGAACTGGCCGACGCCCAGGTGAAGCTGGCGCGCAGAAAGCGGTACGGCCAGAAGATGTGGGACACCAAACGAGAACCGAAGATCGTCATGGGCAACCGCAAGCGCGCGGCCCAGGAGTCCGCGGGCAAGCACCGCACGATGCACACCGAACGGCTGGCGGCGGCCCGTGAACGCCTCGACGAGGCGGTGGAGGCCGTCCGCGACGACGACGAGATCAGGATCGAGCTGCCGTACACCCGGGTGCACCCGGGCCGGGACGTGCTGACGCTCCGCGACCTGCGGCTGCGGCACGGGACGTGCACGGAGGGCGAGTTCGCGGTCCGGGGTCCCGAACGGATCGCGCTGCTCGGCAGGAACGGCGCCGGCAAGACGACGCTGCTGCGGACGCTCGCGGGCGAGCTCGCGCCACTCGCCGGGGAGGCCGCCGTCCACGTCCCGGTGCGGTTCCTGCCGCAGCGGCTCGACATCCTGGACGACGGGCTGAGCGTGGTGGAGAACGTGGCGCGGTTCGCTCCGCAGGCGACCGGCAACGCGATCAGGGCCCGTCTGGCGCGCTTCCTGTTCAGGGGCGCCCGTGCCGACCAGCCGGTCGGCACGCTGTCGGGAGGTGAGCGGTTCCGCGCGTCGCTGGCGGCCCTGATGCTCGCCGAGCCTGCTCCCCAGCTGCTGATGCTGGACGAACCGACGAACAACCTGGACATGGCGAGCGTGCGCCGGCTCACGGCGGCTCTCGCCGCCTACGAGGGGGCGTTGATCGTGGCAAGCCACGACATGCCGTTCCTGGATTCGATCGGCATCACACGCCGGCTGGTTCTCGACGGGGAACGGAGCCCGCTGTCCGCGCGGGGGGCGACCGACGGTCCATGATGGGCGGCACCGCTCCCGATGTGTCAGGAGGTTCCCATGCCCAGCAGGAAAGCCCTGGTCCGGCGCCCGAGCCCGCGTCTCGCCGAAGGACTGGTCACCCACATCGAGCGCAGTCCGGTCGACGCCGGGCTCGCCCTCGCGCAGTGGGAGCAGTACGCCGGGGCGTTGCGGGCGCACGGCTGGGAGACCGTGGAAGCGGCCCCGGCCGACGACTGTCCGGACGGGGTGTTCGTCGAGGACGCCGTCGTGATGTTCCGGAATGTGGCGTTGGTCACGCGGCCGGGTGCGGAGTCCCGCCGCCCGGAGACTCCGGGGGTGGAGGACGCGCTGACCGCGCTGGGCTGCTCGGTGAACCGGGTACGCGCACCGGGCACTCTCGACGGCGGCGACGTCCTGAAGATCGGGGACACGGTCTACGTGGGCCGCGGCGGCCGCACGAACGCGGAGGGCGTGCGGCAGCTGCGGGCGGCGTTCGAGCCGCTCGGCGCCCGGGTCGTCGCCGTACCGGTGAGCCGGGTCCTGCACCTGAAGTCGGCGGTGACGGCACTGCCCGACGGTACGGTCATCGGCTACGAGCCCCTGGTGGACACCCCTTCGCTGTTCCCGCGCTTCCTGCCGGTACCGGAGGAGTCGGGCGCCCATGTGCTGCTGCTGGGCGGCGGCCGGCTGCTGATGGCCGCGAGCGCACCGAAGTCGGCGGGGCTCTTCGCGGACCTCGGGTACGAGCCGGTTCCCGTGGACATCGGCGAGTTCGAGAAGCTCGAAGGCTGCGTCACCTGCCTCTCGGTGCGGTTGCGCGGCCTATGGGCATGACGCTGAGCGCGCGCACCGTCACACAGAGAGGACTTGGCTGAACCGGATCCCCGCCTTAACCTACGGTCTCGTAACCTACGAGCCCGTAGGTACTTCCGCGTTTCCAGGAGCACCCGTGACCCTCACCTCTCCCCACCTCGGCAGCCCGGACGGGTGGACGGACGCCCGGCTGCTGTACGCGCTGGAAGAGGTGGTGGAGCAGGAGCTCAACCGCCATCTCAAGGTCGCCAAGGACTGGATGCCGCACGAGTACGTGCCGTGGTCGGACGGGCGCAACTTCCCCGGTGTGTTCGAGGACGGCGAGGCCTGGCAGCCGGAGCAGTCGAAGGTCACCGACATCGGCCGGATCGCCCTCGTGGTCAATCTGCTGACCGAGGACAACCTTCCGAGCTACCACCACGAGATAGCGACGCTTTTCGGCCGCGACGGCGCCTGGGGCACGTGGGTGCACCGCTGGACCGCCGAGGAGGGCCGGCACGGCATCGTGATGCGCGACTACCTGCTCGCCTCCCGCGCCGTGGACCCGGACAAGCTGGAGCAGTTCCGGATGGCACACATGTCGGAGGGCTTCGAGTCGGACAACCGCCACTCGATGCTGCACTCCGTCGCGTATGTGTCGTTCCAGGAGCTCGCCACCCGCATCTCGCACCGCAACACGGGCCACCAGTCCGGCGATCCCGTCTGCGACCGGATGCTGGCCCGGATCGCGACCGACGAGAACCTGCACATGGTCTTCTACCGCAACCTCCTGCGCGCGGCCTTCGAGATCGCACCCGACCTCACCATGCAGGCCGTACGGGACGTCGTCGTCGACTTCCGGATGCCCGGCCACGGGATCCCCGGCTTCGAGCGGGCCGCCGCACAGATGGCCATCGGCGAGGTCTACAACCTGCGCATCCACCACGACGACGTCCTGGAGCCGGTGCTCCGCTTCCTCAAGGTGATGGAGATCGACGGACTGGGGCCGGAGGGCCGGCGGGCGCAGGAGGAACTCGGCCTGTACATGGACGGTCTCGACTCCGAAGCGCGCAAGTTCGACGAGCGCCTGGCCGCACGGAAGGCCCGGATGGCGGCCCGCCGCACGGCCTGACCGGCCCGTCGGGCCGGGCACGCTCCCGGCCCCGCGGGGTGCCCGTCCCCGGCGGGTGGCATGATCGGCTGCGACATCGGCCGACGAGGCCGGTACATCGGCCGGCAGCGGACGGGGGCGGCGATGCAGCACGACCGGAGCACGGACCCGGGCCTGAACGTCCTGCTCGGCCACACCGACGAGGACGTGGCGCGGGCGGTGCGGGAGCGCCTGGGCGTCGAGGAGCCACGGCCCGCCGTGACGCCGTCCCGGTACGCCGCCGGACCGCAGCTGTCCGTCGCACCGGCGTCCGTCGCCCTCTGGATGCTGGAACACGACGATCCCGCGATCAACGAGATCGTGTACCTGCACAGCGACGCGGGCTCGGCCGTGCGGCGCGCGATCGCCCGCGGGGAGCCGTTCGGCCCGGGGACGAAGGGGCCGCTGCTCGTGCGCGGGGCGGTGGCGGCCTTCCCGCCGCCGACGGAGCCACCGCTCGGCCCGGACGGACTGGTCGCCGCCCTGCGCCGCGCCACCGGCATGAAACGCGCCCGCAGCGCGGCCGCCCGCGTCCACCGGGCGGACTGGCCTGCGGTCGCCGCCGCCGACGCCGTGGATCCGCTGCCCGGATACGCACGCTGGGCGCTGTCCCTCCGCATCGACTGCCCGAAGGCGCTGCGCGAACGGTTCAGCGACCACCCCTCCTTCGCCCATCGGATGCGGCAGGCGGGGATCGTCGACGGTCCCGCCGAGTACGTGCAGGACTGGCGCCCCGCACGGGACGTACTGGCCGTGCTCGACATGGGCCGCTGGGCGTTTCCGCAGCGCCTCCCCCAAGCCGGGGAAGTACTGGAACCCCTCGTACGGGAACGGCTGGGCGACAACATCGAGGCATGGGCCGTGACCGGCCGGCTGCTGCCCACGTTCGCCGGCACCGTGCCCGAACTCCTCATCACGGCGGGCGCGGTCGCCTGACCGGGCGGCACCGTCCGGCGTGGGCGATGCGCTGGGGGGGGGGCGGGGCGGCTGGGATCGAACCAGCGTGTTCCGGTTCTGGAGACCGGCGCGTCTGCCTCTGCGCTACGACCCCGCCCTTGCGGAGCATCCTAGGCGGTTTCGTTCGGTTCGGCGGGCCGGAGAAGACGCCCGCGGCGGGTGGCCCGGCCGGGTGGGTGGCCGCGGTCCTCCCGCAACGGGTCTTCGGTGGGAGGCCGAACGAGACTGACAGATCATCGTGGTGCTGCTTATGATGCCGGGGATGATGAACTTCACCTCAAACGGATTGGGGGAATCGTCCGCGCAAGGTGAGTGCTGATGGCACATCACTTCGCGAACACGATTCCGTCCCGCTTGCTGATGTGGCAGCGCGTGCGCGAGTACGCCGTGCCACCGTCCATGATCGAGACCGCGACCGCACGGCGTGCGGTCGGTGACTGGGCTGGGGCCTGCGCCGCCGCCCGGATCGACGTCGATCTCGATCTGCGCGCCGTGCGCAACCGCCACGGCATCGATCTCGCCACCCGCGTCAGAGTGGATCTGCGCAGGCTGGCGCCGGATCTGCTCCGCTGGCACATGCCCCGGATCGCCCCCGACGGGCGGCTCAGGCCGGGTCTCACCATCAGCCTGGCTCGTTACCCGAGTTCCGGCGCCAATCCGCTGCAACTCGTGGTGCGGACACCGCCGGCCCGGGCGGACGCCGGACAGCGGATGTCCCTGGCCCTGTGGGACGAGGCCGGGAACGACGCCCCCGGGCACCATCCGCACCCGCACCCCGACCGGCGATTCCGGCTCGACCTGCACCGGCACCTCTGGGACTTCGGACGGAGCAGCGAACTGGCACGGCGGTGCGGTGCGGACGGGACACCGTCCATGGCGCCGTCCGACCCACCTCACACACCCGGCCGGCCAGTCCTGCCGGAGCATCCGGTCCTTCCGGATCGGCCGGATCGGACCACTGTGCACGATGGTTCGTGGGCGTGGGGACGGTGGGCCGCCGAGGCGGAGTTGCTGTTGCGGGCCGAGGGGCGCCCTCGGGGGGCCTTCACCGTACGGCTCGGTGCCCGGAGCCGCGCCGTGCTCGAACTCCTCGCCCCCGACGACAGCCATGCCCCGGTCTTCCGGCCACTGCGGGAGGGACTGCCGCCGCAGGAGGTCGCGGCGCTTCCGGTGCTGCCGGAGGCGGCGGCTCGGGTCCTTCCGGATCTGGAGCTGCTGCGGGCCGGGCTGGTCGCCGCGGATCGGCTGCATCCGCTCGTCGCCGCGGCACTGGCGGTGTCCGGCTCGGCGTCGGCGGCCGGTCCCGACCCCGAGCCCGAGCCCGGCGATCCGCACCGCGTGGAGTGCCGGGGCGAGGTCCACCGGATCGCGCTGCGGAAGGGGACGCTGACGGCGATCGATCACGACCCGGCCCAACTGCGCCGGGAGGAACTGCTGGTGGCACTCGGCGGTCCTGCGCTGCCCTGCCTGCGGGCGATCGACGCGGTGCACCGCAGCCCGGAGGCCTTGCCCGCGGTCCGGGAGCGGCTCCGGCACGGTGACGTCACCGGGGCTCTCGCCGCGGTCGAGGGCCTGCTCGGTCCCGGTGCGGTCCTGCGCGACGGGCCGCTCCGCGAGGAGCTGGAGTCGGCCGCGGCCCGCCGCATCGACCAAGGCCTCTTCCGTTCGGGGCTGGTCGACGTGCACCCCGGTGCCGGTGCGGAAGCGGGCGGGAACGCCCCGGGCTCGCAGCACGCGGAGGCGGGCCACCGTCCCCGGCTCGACCGCCGTACGCCTCTCGCGATGCGCCGCAAACGGAACAGCCGGGGCCGGCCCCGCACCGGCGTGACGTACTGACCGGGCGACGCCCAGACCAGCCGGCGTCCGGACCATCCGGTGTACCGACCGGGCGACGTCCAGACCATCCGACATACCGACCGGGCGACGTCCAGACCAGCCGGCGTACCGACCAGCCGACGTCCAGACCAGCCGACGTACCGACCATCCGACGTACGACCGGGCGACGTACCGACCAGCCGGCTTCCGGACCAGCCGACGTACCGACCAGCCGGCTTCCGGACCAGCCGACGTACCGACCGGGCGACGTCCGGACCATCCGGCCGGCTGACCGACCATCCGGCCGCGCGAAGACCCCTTCGCCCAAGTCCTGTGCGCGCACGTGCGTTCCGCGTCGCAAGCCCACTCACATCCGGGACGGGCCGTGCCCCGTTCCCCCATCCCACCCCAGGTGATGCCCATGACTTCCAGCACACTTCTGCCCGCCCCGGCCCCGGCCGCTGGCACGCCCGCACCCACCCCCGCCCGCGCATCCGGAACCGTCACCCAACTCGCCCTCACGGACGACCTCCTGACCCTCCTCCGGACGACCACCACCGAATCGCGTCCCGACGAGCAGCTCGAAGCGCTCACCCTGGCCGTCGCGGCGGACCTTCCCGTGCTGCTCTGGGGCGAGCCGGGCATCGGCAAGACCGCGGCCCTGACGCAGCTCGCCACCTCCCTCGACCTGCCGCTGACGACGGTCATCGCCAGCGTCCACGAGCCGACGGACTTCTCCGGCCTGCCCGTCGTCGGCGACGACCCGGCGGTGCAGGGGGTGCCGATGGCGCCGCCGCAGTGGGCCCTGGAGCTCGCGCGGACCGGGCGGGGGCTGCTCTTCCTGGACGAACTCTCCACCGCCACCCCGGCCGTCCAGGCCGCCCTGCTCCGGGTCGTCCTGGAGCGGAAGGTCGGTGCGCTGCAACTGCCGCCCGGGGTGCGGATCGTGGCCGCCGCCAATCCTCGTGCCTCGGCGGCGGACGGGTGGGAACTGAGCCCTCCGCTGGCCAACCGGTTCGTCCATCTGTACTGGGTGCACGACCGGGAGGTGGTGGTGCGCGGACTGGGCGGGGTCTGGCCCCGGGCGGAGCTGCCCCGGCTGGCGCCGGAGCGGCTGCCGGAGGCGGTGGCTTTCGCCCGACGAGCGGTCTGCGGCTTCCTTGAAGCCCGGCCGACGCTGATCCACCGGTTGCCGAGCACCGAGACACGGCGCGGCGGCGCCTGGCCCTCGCCCCGGAGCTGGGAGGCCGCGATGACCCTGCTGGCCTTCGGCACGGCGGCCTCCGTCTCGCGGGAGGTGCTGGCGCTGCTGGTGCGGGGTGCGGTGGGGGACGGGCCGGGGCTCGAACTCCTCGCCCATCTGGACCGGATGGACCTGCCGGACCCCGAGTCGCTGCTCGCCGACCCGCCTTGCGCGGAGCTGCCGGTGCGGGGCGATCTGCGTCAGGCCGCGCTGGAGGCGGTGGTGGCCGCCGTCGGGGCACGGCCCGAGCGGGATCGCTGGGAGGCGGGATGGGCGGTGCTGGTCAGGGCGCTGGAGACCGGGCCCCCGGACCTGGTGGTCGCCCCGGCGCAGGCGCTGGCCGGGCTGCGGCGCGACGACTGGGAGGTGCCGACGGCCGTGGAGCGGCTGGCCGGGGTGATCGGTCTCGCCCGGCGGGCGGACCGGTCGGTGGGGAGGGCCGCCGCCGCGGCCGCCGGGCGTGCGTCGGCGGCACGCCGATGACCGGGGCCACGAAGCGCCCGGGGCCGCACCCGCTGCCGCGGCCCATGTCCCGGCCCGCGCCGCCGCGCCCGGTACGGGCCGCCGTGCCGGGTCCTCCCGCCGGTTCCGGCGGCTCGGACGGCCGGCCCGGACTCCCGCTGGACACGGAGAAGTTGCTGGCCGCCCGACTGCACGCGGTGAAGGTCCGCCCCTACCTGGCCGCCGCGCTCTTCGCGCTGCACGTGGTGGAGGACCGGTCGGTGCCGACGATGGCGGTGGACGCGCACTGGCGCTGCTACGTCTCCCCCGCCTTCGTGGCGGCCACCCCGGTGGAGGAGCTGGCGGGCGTATGGGTGCACGAGGTTTCCCATCTGCTCCGGGACCACCACGGACGGGGCGAGCGGTATGCGCGGGAGCACGGGGAGCACGGGCCGGGCGAGCGAAGCGGGACGGGCGTCCCCCGGACCGAAGGCCTGGGGAGGCTGCGGCGCAACATCGCCGCCGACTTCGAGATCAACGACGACATCTACGGCGACGGGCTGCCCCGGCCTGCCGGGGCCGTGGTGCCGTCGATGCTGCGGCTGGACGCCGGGCTGCTGATGGAGGAGTACCTACGGACGGCGTCGCTGTCCGGGCTCACCTCGGACCTGGCCTGGCTGGACTGCGGCAGCGGTGCCGATGGACACGACCGGCCGTGGGAGCTGGGGCCCGACGGGGCGCACGGGCTGAGCAGGCAGCAGGGGGACGCGGTCCGCTTCCGGGTCGCGGAGGGGATCAAGGGTCGGCCGGGGGATGCTCCGGAGGGGTGGCGCCGATGGGCGGACGAGGCGTTCCATCCGCCGCAGCCGTGGCGGCAGTTGCTGGGGGCGGCGGTCCGCTCGGCGGCCGGCGCGCCGGGGGTGGGCGAGAACCACAGCTACCGGCGTCCGTCCCGGCGCTCGGCCGGTGTCCCCGGGGTGCTGTTGCCGAGCCTGCGCCGTACTCCGCCCCGGGTCTGCGTCGTGATCGACACCTCCGGGTCGGTGAGTGACGCCGAGCTGGGCAGCGCGCTGCTGGAGGTGGCGGCGATCTCACGGGCGGTGGGCGGGCGGCGCGACCTGGTCTCGGTGATCTCGTGCGACGCGGCGGCCGGGGTCGCCGTCCCGCTCTGCCGGGCCGAGAACATCGAGCTGGTCGGCGGCGGGGGTACGGATCTGCGCTCCGGTTTCGCCCTGGCGCTCCGATCCCGACCCCGCCCGGACGTGATCGTCGCCCTGACGGACGGTCAGACACCGTGGCCCTCCGCCCAGCCGCCCTGCCGCACCGTCGTGGGTCTCTTCCCCCGGCACGCCCTCGTCGTGAACGAGGAGGACCCCTCGTACGTCCCGGACGCCCCGCCGCCCTGGGCGCGGGTCGTCACCATCGGCTGAGGAAGCGCATTGGCCCGGCCCCGTCAGGCAGGGACCGGCCCCCCTCAGGCAGTGGACCGGCCCCGCCAGGGCTCCCTGGCGGCCGCGCCCTTGTCAGTGGTCCCTGATACCAATGAGTGCAGCACAAGGGGGGAGCCATGGCGTACGGCGAGACGGCTACGCGCACACATGTGGTAGATCTGGCGGACCGAAAGGCGCTGGAGCAGTGGCGGCCGGCCGACGGGGTGGTCGTCGCGGAGGCGCGCCGGCTCAAGGAAGCGGCGCTGCTGGACTTCGCGCTGACCGAATCCGCCGTGGCTTCGTGGCTGTACTCCAAGTGCCGTCATCAGATCGCGACCACGGCCGTCGCCACCGCTGCCGTCGTGGCGAGCGGCGACGGGACGTGTCTGCTGCTCTACAACCCGGACTTCTTCGTGGGACTCGGCTTGGACGGCGTGAAGTTCGTCCTGTTCCACGAGGCGCGGCATCTGGTCCACCGGCATCTGTTCGCCGAACCGGAGCTCCGAGCCGACCCGGTGTTCACCGTGGCGGCGGAGGTGTCCATCAATCATGTGGCCCTGGTCCGGCTCGGCCGGGAGACGCTGCCGCTGCTCGACGGTGAGCCGACGGGCGTCGACCCCCGGCGGATCCATGAGGCGTACGCGGAGGACCTGCGGGTCCAGGGCCTGGAACCGGTGGACTACCGGGAGTTCGTGGCCACCGACATGTCGGTCTACGGCGAGCTGAAACGGATGAAGGACCCTCCCGTGCCGCGGCCCGTCTGCGTGCACCTCACCGGCACGGCGGTACCGGCCGACCAGGAGACGGTCGACGCGACGGTGTCGTCCGTACTGCTCAACACGCTGCTGGCGGCGCGGCGGGGCCACCCGGGCGCGGAGAGCGAACTGCTGGACCTGATGGACCGTACGGACGGTGCGACGGACCGCACCTCCCGGCTGTGGGGGCGGCTCGGCGCCGGGGCCCTGCGCGGACGGGCCGCCCGCACCGGGCGGGTCGACTGGTGGCAGCGGTGGCTGGTGGACGTCCTCGCCTCGAAACTGCGGGAGGGCGAGCGGCTGGTGTACCCGAAGAAGCGGGGAGCGCTGCTCGCGGCGCTGGGACACGATCCGATGCTGTCGCGGCGCGGGCCGGTGCGGGACAAGGTCCTGGTCATCGCCTACGACACCTCGGGGTCGATGCCTCAGCACGTCGTCGACTGGCTCACCGAACTGGTCGGCGGGATCGACGGCGTGGAGGCGCACTGGCTGTCGTTCGACGGGGTGGTGATGCCGTTCCGGCCCGGGGAACGGGTCCACGGCGGGGGCGGCACCAGTTTCGCGGCGGTCGCCGACTACGTCGAGGGCCGCACCCCGGTGGACGGCGCGTACTTCGAGGAGCGGCCCGACGCCGTCGTGGTGCTGACCGACGGACACGCCCCGCACATCACCCCCGCAGAGCCGGACAAGTGGATCTGGCTGATCACCGAGGGCGGCGACGACTGGCCGGACGCCCACCATCCTCCGATGGCCTGCCATCGGGTCACGACAGGATCGAGATGACCACGGCGAGCACCATGACCGAGCAGCAGGGGCAGTGGCGTCCCAGCGCCACGTATCCGGAGCCTCCGGAGGGCTGGACGGGCCGGTCCCGGCTGGAGCAGTTCATCGACGCGATGATCGACATGGGGCAGACGGGCCAGGTCTTCGGTGAGCACGGCATCGGGAAGACGGCCACGTTCTTCTCGCACGTGGCCGAGGCCTATCCGGACACTGCGCTGGTGTTCGTCCCGGCCGCGAACCTGACCCCGGACGATCTGCTGGCGAACGCCCCCGTTCGGGACCCCGAGAGCGGCGAACTGGTGCTGCGGCAGCTGGTGATGAGCCAGTTGCGGCCCGGCAGGCCCTTCGTGCTGCTGATCGACGACTCGCTCCAGGCGGGTGAGACGATCCAGTCGCAGCTGATGCAGATCGCCTGCAACTGGACGCTCGGTGAGCACGATCTGCGGGCGCTCGGCTGTACAGGGGTGTTCCTGACGGACAACGAGTCGCTGGCCGAGACGGCGGCGCGCCGCAGTGATCTGGCGATCCTCGACCGCATGGTCACCGTCCGCATCACCGCGAACGACACGTCCTGGCGGGTGAAGCTGGCCGCCCGGCACCGCGACTGGGACCTGTCGGGGGTGTTCTCGGTCTGGGCGTCGCTCAGCCCGGCCCTGCGCGAACTGCTCTCGCCCCGCACGCTGGAGCACATCCTCGCCAACGCCCGCGAGGGGTTCCCGCTGCGCTGGGGGCTGCCGCTGGTGGGCGGCGAGCGGCTGCGGCTCGTGGAGCGGCGCGGCGACGGCAGCCCGGGCCAGGACCGGACCGCCGAGGTCCTCGACCGGATCGCGGCGGCCCTTGGGATACCGAACCGGACCACGCTTCCGGACCCGGTGCGACAGGTCGTGCGCGCCGCGCTGCGCAACCGGTGGACGGTGCTGTTGCAGGGGCCTCCCGGCTGCGGCAAGACGGAGCTGGTCCGCCAGGAGCTGCGCGAGGGGCTGGGCCGCGATCCCCTCTACTTCTCGCTGCCCGTCACCAACGTCGAGGACCTGTGTGCGCCGATCCCCACCGCGGACGGATCCCTGGAACAGCTGCTGGCCGCGCCGTTCACCGGTCCCGAGCCGAAGGCGATCGTGTGGGACGAGTACAACCGGCCCAAGGACCGTGCCGCATTCGCCAAACTGATGGAGATCACCCAGGAGTGGTCGCTGGCAGGTCGGCCGATCGAGGGGCTGCGTGCCCAGATCGCGGTGCAGAACCCGCCGTACCACTTGGGCCGCAAGCTGCTGGTGTCACGGAACAACATCGCCCAGGCGTCACGCTTCACGGTGTCGCTGATGGTGGAGCCGGAGGACATCCCGGCGAACGAGTGGCTGATCGAGACCTACGGTCCGGTGGCCGAGACCGTCCTCGACTGGTGGAAGCACGACATCGACGAGGAGGGCCGGGCCTGGATCAGCAAGCGCACCATCGAGCGGCTGATCAGGCTGCACCAGCGGGGGCTGCCGCTGGAGATGGGGACGGTGTACCTCGGTGACGGCGAGTACGCCCCGGTGCCGCTGACCGCGCTGATCGACCGTCTGGAGAACCGTCCTGTGACGGGTCTGCGGGAGCTGGCGCAGCAGGTGGACCAGTGGGAGGCACGGCTGCGCAGGGCCGCGGAACAGTCGGACGAGGGCGGTGACGACAGTGACGTCGTCCACCAGATCATCGCGAACGCCGAGCTGTCCCAGCTGCGGAAGCACCGTAAGGTGGTGGCCCGTCTGGTCGCGCTGCTGCCGCCGAAGCTGCGGGCGGCCTATCTGGTGGGCGCATCCGAGCAGCACCAGCGGTTCTGGGTGGAGACGTTCGCGGCGATGCCGCGCTGAGCGCCTACCGGTCCGGGAGTGCCGGAGCGGCGGTGCGGTGCACGCTGCGGACCGCGGCGACATCCGCGGCCTCAGCCGGAGCCGGGAGGTGCGCACTGAGCGCGTCGAGGCGGCGCCGCACGCTGGTCGCGATGCCCTCGCCGAGCACGTAGCGGGTGGCGGTCGCCGCGTCGGCGGCGCCGAGTGTTCCGGCGGCCCGTACCCTTCCGAGGTCGAGGAGTTCGACACCGGCGGCCGCCGCCGTGCCGGAGTGCTTCGGCGACCAGCGCGGCGCCGTCCGGGCCGAGCGCCTGTTTGCACAGGTCGAGCCGCCCGTCGGGGCAGGACGGTGCCGGCCGGGAAGTCGAGGCGCTGTCCGGTGCCGCGACCGTCGCGCAGCCACGCGAGGAGCGGCGCGAGGTCGTCCATGGCGCGCGGCACCACCACGGGGACGCCCGCGAAGGGTTCCCCGGGGGTCACCACTCCGCCTCCTGGTAGTCCTTGAGGAAGACCCCCGCCACGGGGGCGCCCGCCTCGCCGCGCACGATCGGGTCGTACACCCGGGCCGCGCCGTCGACGATGTCGAGCGGGGTGCGGAACCCCCGTGCCGCGATGCGGGCCTTCTTCGGAGCGGGGTTCTCGTCGGTGATCCAGCCCGTGTCGACGCTGCACATGTACACGCCCTGGTCGGCGAGTCCGGGGCCGCTGGTGCGGGTGAGCATGTTGAGCGCGGCCTTGGCCATATTGGTGTGCGGATGCCCGGACGTCTTGTTGCGTACGGCGAACCGGCCCTCGACGGCGGTCACGTTGACGATGTAGCGGCGTGGATGCGGGGAGGCGAGCAGCAGGGGCAGCAGCCGGTCGCAGAGCAGGGCGGGCGCCAGGGCGTTGACGAGCTGGGTCTCCAGCAGTTCGGCGGGATCGAGCGCGCCGATCCGGGCGGACCACGAGTTGGCCGGTGAGGTGTCCGGCAGCAGTCCGGCTTCGTCGATGCCGGTGCCGATGCCGGTACCGGTGCCCGTGCCGAAACCGGTGCCGGTGCCCGTGCCGTCGTCACCGCCCGCGTCGGCGAGGACGAGCGCCAGGGCGCCGCTCGTCCCCAGTGCGGGATGCTCCAGGGCGGCCATGGGGGCGTATCCGGGTGCGTGGAGTACCGCGGCGGGTCCTGCGGGCAGCGCCGTGCGCTCGTTCTCGGCGAGCAGTGCGTACGACTCGGGCGGGCGGCGCACGGTCTGCGCCGCGTTGTTGACGAGGACGTCGAGCGGTTCGCCGGCTGCCCGGAGCCGTTCGCAGAGGCCGAGGACCTGGCGGGGGTCACGAAGGTCGACGGCGACGACGGTGAGCCGGTGGAGCCACGCCCCGCTGCCCTCGGCGGCCCGGAAGCGGCGCAGCGTGTCCTGCGGGAAGCGGCTGGTGACGAGGACTTCGGCGCCGTCACGGAGCATCATCAGCGCCAGCTGGAACCCGATCTTCACCCGGCCCCCGGTGAGGAGGACACGGCGGCCGGAGAGGTCCGTGGACAGCCCCCGGCGTGCGGTGTTGTCGGCCGCGCAGCCCGGACAGAGCATATGGTAGAACGCGTCGACGTCGTGGTAGTGGGACTTGCACACGTAGCAGCGCCGGGGGCGGAGGAGGCGGCCCGCGATGTCAGGTGACGACGTGGAGGGCGACGGCAGGGGCGCGTCCTCACGGCGGTCGAGCGCTCCCGTGGCGGTGGCGGCCATCACGGCCGCGTCGGCGTCCTCCCGTTCCCCCCTGCGGAGTTTGCGGCGCTTGACCCGGCCGTCCCGTGCGAACGAGGAGGCGACCTGTTCGGCGCGCAGCCGCGCGGGGTCGTCCGCCGGGAGTTCACGCAGTCTGCCGACCATGCGGTCGAAGGCCGCCAGTTCGTCCTCGGTGATCCCCTGCTCCATGCCCCGTCCTGCCCCCGTGCCGTGCTGTGCGTGGCGACAACGCCCGCCGCCGGTACCGGCATCGGTACTGCGCCGGCTCCGGTCCCGGTGCTGTCCCGGCTCACGCGCCATTCCGGTCCCGGTGCTGTCCCGGCTCACGCGCCATTCCGGTCCCGGTGCCGGTGAACCCCGGCGGATGCACTCGTCACCCCGTCGTCACGCTCTGGCTGCCCGGACGGCCGGATTCGAACCGGCGTACCCGCCTTGCCAAGGCGGTGCGCCTGCCTCTGCGCTACGTCACGGGCATTGCCCGTGATCCTAGCGCCCGGTTTCGCCCGTCCGTTCGAGGATCCACCGCTCCGGAGGCCCGGGCGTCCGCCGGAGGGGTCAGCGCCGTGTGCGGAGCAGACTCCTGCGCTCCTTCTCCGAGAGCCCGCCCCAGACGCCGAACCGCTCGTCATGGGTGAGGGCGTACTCCAGGCAGGCCGCCCGCCCCTCGCACAGTCCGCACAGCATCTTGGCCTCACGTGCGGAGCCCCCGGGCTCGGGGAAGAAGAGGTCGGGCCCCGTCTGGGCGCACAGGGCCTGTTCCTGCCAGGCGAGTTCATGGTCGGTGATGCTGTGGATCGACATGGGCGTGACTGTGCCCGGCAGTGATCAATGTCCGATCAATGAATCATTGACGACCCTGCGGCCCCCTGCCTCCACGAGTCTGGCACCGTCCCCTGCCGACAGGCACGGCGGCGCGGCCGACCAGTCTCAGTAAAGTGCGGCACGCCCGCGAGCCCGCACGGCGCACAAACCTGCCGGCCGGGACACCGGACGTCGTCGGCGGACCGTCCGACCGTCGGCTCAGTCTCGCGACGGTCCGCACCGCGGCCGCGGTGTCAGCCGACCGAGTGGTGCGGCCGGTGCGGGATCTGCCCGTCGGACCGCTCCAGGTCCGGCGGCTCTGCGAGAACTGGCTTGTGTACTCAGCACAGCGCGTCTTACGACGGCGGCTGCTTCTTCTGCGCGGTGTCCGCCGGGTTCGCCGGACGGCCGGGCCCCGTGCACGTTGCCGTCGCCAAGGCGCGCACCGACTGGATCGCGCGGGTCGAGCGCGCTCTCGACGACGCGCGGGCGGCCGGCGGTCTCCGTCCCGGCGTCGACGTCCCGCAACTCGCCTTCGAGCTCGTCGCGTTGCTGGACGCCGCCAATGCCCGCTCGGTGCTGTTGGACGACAACTCCCCCTACCTCAGCGCCGGGAGGGGCGTCCTGAGCCGGCTCCGCGCGGCGGCGGCCCATCCGGAGACCCTTCCGGCCGAAGGAGCGTTTCCCGGCGCGACCTGAAGCGTCCTCCCGTCACGTCGTCCTGGTCCGGGGCTCCCTGAACCGTCGCGGCCCTGACCGGCCCGCGGGTTCTCACACGACGGCCACCTCGACGGACGCCACCGGATTGCAGCCGTAGCCCCGGGCGTTCCACGGTGCGTGTGCCGGCTGCGTCTCGCCGTGCCCGTCGGTCGCGCGCGCGAGCAACCGGCAACAGCCCGGGCGCAGCGGCGTCCACCGGAACGTCCACCCCGTCCACGCGTACGGCCCGGTCCGCGCTTCGAGTGCCGCCTCCCGCCAGACGCCCTCACCGCCGGTCGCGTCCTCGCCCCGGTACTCGGCCCGCACCTCGACCCGCCGTACCGGCACTCCGCCGCCCGACCAGGCCCGACCTCGCACGACGCCCTCCTGGCCGAGGCGTACGGTGGCGCCCGGTCCGGGCGAGGTGATGAGCGACTTGACCCTCACGGTCGTCACGGGCCCGTCGGGGGTTCCCCTCGATGCCACGTAGACGTACTCCTCGGCCTGGAAGACCCCGGTGAACGGCTCCGTCACCGCCCGCGCCGCGACCAGCCACTTCACGTCGGCGACCGCGTACCGGCCGGGCACCACCAGACGGACGGGGGCCCCGTGCTCGGGTGCGAGCGGTTCACCGTTCATCCGGGTGGCGAGGAGCGTGTCCGGGTGGAGGGCGACATCGAGGGGAAGGCTGCGCTCGAAGGCCACCCGCCGCCCGTGCACGATGCCCGAGTCGGCTCCGGCGAAGACGAACTCGACGGCGGCGGATCCGGTCCGGGCCCGTGCGGCGAGGAGACGGAACGGCACCCCCGCGAAGCGGGCGCAGCCGACGGCCCGTTGGTCCCACGCCAGTCCCGGCGGCCGCGGGGTCATCAGGCTGCGGCCGTTGCCCGCGCATTCGAGGACGGTGTCGAGTTCCCTGTGCGGCATCGCGAGCAGTTCGCCGAGATCGACGGCGTACGGTGCGGCCACGGCGCCGTCGATCCTCAGCCGCCACTTCTCGGGGGTCGGGCACGGGACGCCGAAGTGGTCGCGTACGAAGAAGGCGCCCACGGGCGTGATCGGCTCGGCCAGCGCGGCCGACGGGGTCTGGGCGTTGTACGGGTCGGACGTGACCGTCTCGGGTGCCCAGGCGGTGGCGCCGGGCCCGCGGGAAACCGGCGATGCGGTCATGACACACCTCCCGTCGGCCTCGTCACGAGCGCGACGCGGGTTGCTTCCAGTCTACGTTCGGGGCCTCACCCGGGCGGCCGGTGTGCCGGCACGACCGTTGGCACGGGTGGCAGCCGGCCCGGGGCGCCGGCGCTCAGTCCTCGCGCCGCGCCCTGCTGGGCTGCACACGCTTGGGCTCGCCCTGCATCTTCGGGTACTCCGGCGGGTAGGGCAGATCACCCAGGCCGTGCTCGGCCTCGTCCCGCCGGGCCAGTTCCAGGAGGTTCTCCAGACTGAAGCGGTGGTCGTCCATGTCCGCGTGGACGTCGCCCGCTTCGTCGTACCGGCCGGGCATCGTCATGATGTCGAAGTCCTCCGGTACGGCGTCGTCGATCTCCTCCCAGCGCAGTGGCGCCGAGACCGGTGCGTGCGGCCGGGGGCGGACCGAATAGGCGGAGGCGATGGTGCGGTCCCGGGCGGCCTGGTTGTAGTCGACGAAGATCCGCTCGCCGCGTTCCTCCTTCCACCACTTGATGGTCACCCGGTCCGGCATGCGGCGCTCCAGCTCCCGGCCGCAGGCGATGGCTGCGCGCCGGACCTGGGTGAACGTCCAGCGCGGTTCGATCGGTACGAAGACGTGGAGGCCGCGGCCGCCGGAGGTCTTGGGCCAGCCGCGCAGGCCCGCCTCGTCGAGGACGGCGCGCAGCTCGTGGGCTGCGCGCACGGCGTCCGCGTAGTCGGTGCCGGGCTGAGGGTCGAGGTCGATGCGGAGTTCGTCGGGGTGGTCGGTGTCGTCGCGCCGTACGGGCCAGGGGTGGAAGGTCACCGCACCGAGGTTGGCGGCCCACAGGACGGCGGCCGGTTCGGTCGGGCACATCTCGTCCGCGGACCGACCGCTGGGGAAGGTGATGTGCGCGGTCGGGATCCAGTCCGGGAGGTACTTGGGGGCCCTCTTCTGGAAGAAGGACTCGCCGTTCACCCCGTCGGGATAGCGCTCCAGGGTCGTGGGCCGGTTCCGCAGGGCGCGGGTGATGCCGTCGCCCACGGCCAGGTAGTACCGGACCATGTCCAGCTTGGTGTAGCCGCGCTCCGGGAAGTACACCTTGTCGGGATTGGACACACGGACGGTTCGCTCCCCCACCTCGAGTTCCACCGCTCCGGCCATGCCCGCCAGCCTAGGCCGCGCCGACATCCTGCGCATACCGGACAATCACCCTATGGATCTGCCGGTGATGCCCCCCGTGAAGCCGATGCTGGCCAAGTCCGTCGCAAAGATCCCCCCGGGAATGCAGTACGAGGCCAAATGGGATGGTTTCCGCGCGATCGTGCACCGGGACGGGGACGAGGTGGTCATCGGCAGCCGGACGGGGAAACCCCTCACGCGCTACTTCCCCGAGCTGGTCGAGGCCCTGCGCGCGCGGCTGCCGGAGCGCTGCGTGGTGGACGGCGAGATCGTGATCGCGTACGAGGGGCGGCTGGACTTCGACCGGCTGACCGAGCGCATCCATCCGGCGGAGTCCCGTGTACGCATGCTCGCCGCGCGGACCCCGGCGAGCTTCGTCGTCTTCGACGTCCTCGCGCTGGGCGACGAGTCGCTGCTCGACACCCCCCTGACCGAGCGCCGGGAGCGGCTCGCCGCGGCGCTGATCGGGGTGCCGCCGCCGGTGCACCTGGCACCGGCCACCACCGACATCGAGGTGGCCGCGTCATGGTTCGAACAGTACGAGGGCGCCGGACTCGACGGGGTGATCGCCAAGCCCCTGGACCTGAAGTACCGCCCCGACGCCCGGCTCATGTACAAGATCAAGCACGAGCGCACGGCCGACTGCGTGGTCGCCGGGTATCGCCTCCACAAGAGCGGCCCGGTCGTCGGCTCCCTTCTGCTCGGCCTCCACGACGAGCACGGCCGGCTCCAGCACGTCGGGGTCTGCGCAGCCTTCCCGATGCGCCGGCGGGAGGAGATGGTGGGCGAGCTGGAGCCGCTGCGGATGGAGTCGCCGGAGGGGCACCCGTGGGCGGCCTGGGCAGAGGAGGCCGCCCATGAGACCGCGAGGCTGCCGGGGGCACCGAGCAGGTGGTCGGGCAAGAAGGACCTGTCCTGGGTGCCGCTGCGGCCCGAGCGGGTGATCGAGGTCGCGTACGACCACATGGAGGGCGACCGGTTCCGGCACACGGCCCAGTTCCGCCGCTGGCGGCCGGACCGCGAGCCGGAGAGCTGTACGTACGGGCAGCTGGAGGAGCCCGTGCGGTACGACCTGTCGGAGGTCCTCGGCACGGGGTGACACCGGCGGCGCGTACGACGGCGCCCCCGGCGGAGCGTCGCAACGGCGTCGGCCGGCCGGCTGGGCCGGGCCGGCCGTGAGGGCCGGCCGGCATGCCTCGCGGCGGAGCGCCGACCGGACCGACGCCGCATCACCCTGTGCACCGAAGCCGTCGGCGTACGCCCCTCACCTGCTGTTCCCGTCACCGGGACGGGTCTCCACGGCATACGTCGTCCCTGGACGGATGTGAGGCTGCACCTGTGACCACCGCCGCCCCGCCCGCCGTGCCGGACCTCCGCCAGCGGAACAATCGTCTTCGGCACGGCCATGCTCGGGGTGCTGCCGGCCGCCCTCGACCAGACGATCGTCGGCACCGCCCTGCCCACGATCGTCTCGGACCTCGGCGGTGCGAAGCGCATGCTGCCGGCCGAGAGCCTCTCCACGGGCCTCCCGGGCACCCGGGAACCGGCGGAGGCCGGGACCTGACAGACATCGCCGACGGCCGCGGGGCCGGCCTGTGTGGAGTACGGCGGACGTCTCGGCCTGCGCGGCAGTACGGCGACGCCTTGACCTGCGCTGCGATACGGCGGACACCCGGTGGCACGGAGGAGTCCCAGCCGCGCCCCGCGCACGCCCCTCACGCCTGCGGCCGCCGGGGCCCGTGGGCCGAACGTCCCGGGCGTCCGGTTGTCGGCCGTGCCTCGGGCCCGGCCGGCTGGGTCCCGCCGACCGCCCTCAGTCGCGGCGCAGCAGAACGTCCATGACCCAGTCGAGATGGGCCGTGAGGTCCTGGCCGCCCCTGGGGAGGACGTGCGGGACGGCATGGCCGAGCTGGGTGTGCCCGAGGTAGCCGCTGTAGGCGAGCAGGCCGCGGCGCCGGGCCTCCTGCTCGGGGAAGCCGAGCGCGGCGAACAGCCCGACGACGTACCCGATCCGGCGTTCGGTGACCCGGCTGAGCACCGCGGCGACCTGGGGATGGTCGGCCGTGGCGAGCAGCGACACCTCCAGCTGGTCCCGGGCCGCGGACTCGGTCGCCTCGGTCAGGAGCCTTCGGAGCCGCTTCTCGGGGTCGGGCTCGGCCTCCACCTCGGTGATCATCTCCTCGGTGCAGGTCTCCTCCCAGCGCGCCAGCGCGGCCTCGACGAGCGCCTCGCGGTTCTCGAAGTGCCAGTAGAAGCTGCCCTTGGTGGTGCCCAGACGGGCGGCGAGGGGCTCCACGGCGACGGCGGCGAGACCGCCTTCCCCCATTGCCGCGAGGGCCGCGTCGGCCCAGTCCCGGGCGGTCAGTCTTCTGCGTTGCGCCATGACCGTACGGTACCGTACGGTAGAACCATACGGCAGCGTATGGAGGATTTCCATGAGCACGGTGCGCAACGTCCACGAACGGATCATCGAGGCCCCGGCCGAGGTCGTCGGAGCGCTGATCGACCGGCTCTCGGCCGAGGACGACCCGCTCTTCCCCACGCCCGCGTGGCCCCCGATGCGGTTCGACCGCCCGCTCGGCGTGGGCGCTTCGGGCGGCCACGGCCCGATCCGCTACGACGTGACGGCGTACGAACCCGGCCGACGCGCCCGGTTCACCTTCGCCCCGCCGTCCACCGGATTCCACGAACTGTCCGTCGAACCGTTGGACACCGGCCGCTGCACGGTGCGGCACGTACTGGAGAGCCGGCCCCGGCCCCTGGACCGGATCGCCTGGTCCCTCGCGATCCGATGGATGCACGACACGGTCATCGAGGAGCTCTTCGACAACATCGAACGGGCCACCGGAGGTTCACCCGACCGGGCGTTCCGCTGGTCGCCCTGGATCCGGCTGCTCCACCACCTCAGCTGGGACCGGCCGACGGCGGCCGCGGTGCCCGCGGGCGCACGGCTCGTCCGCGAGGCCTACGACACCCCGGACTTCGAGGACGCCTGGCGGATGGAACTGGCCCCCGGGATGCCGGAGCACCCCGAGGCATGGCGGGACGTGCTGCCGTTTCCCGTCGTCGCGACCGGCCCGGACGAGATCCTGCTCGGCGAGGAATCACGGCATCTGGGGTTCCGCGCCTCGGTCCACCTGGAGCCGGGTCACGTCACGCTCAGCACGGTCGTCAGGACGTACGACGTCCTGGGCAGGCTGTACTTCAGGGCGGTCCGCCGGGGGCACCCCTTCATGGCGCGTGCGATGCTGCGCCGGACGCACCGACGCCTGGCGCTCGCCGCGCCGCCCGCGGGTGAGCGCGGTACTCAGTCGGTGAAGACGGCGTCCAGGTAGACCCATGCGCCGTCGTGGCGCACGAAGCGGCTCTGCTCGTGCAGGTCCCCCGCCTGTCCGCGGTACGTGTAGTGGGCGCGGAACGTCACGGTGCCGGTGGAGTGGAACGCGCTGCCGTCGGCGGTGTCCAGGATCTCCAGACGGGTCCACCGCATGCCCGGATCGAGGTCCAGGGCGGCCGGCCGGGTGTCGGGGTGCCAGCTGCGCAGCAGATAGTCCCGGTCCTCGACCGCGAACGCACTGAAACGGGACCGCATCAGCGCCTCGGCGGTGGGGGCCGTCGCCTCCCCGGAGTGGTAGCGCCCGCAGCACCCGCCGTACGCCGCGGGCAGCCCGCAGGGGCAGGGCGAGTCGGGTCCCACGCTCCGCCGTGAGCGTGCGGCCGCCGGTGCGGGGCGGCGAGTACGTCGAGCCATTCCCCCATTGTGCAGGTCACCGCCCCCGCGCCGGGCCGCAGCCCCTGCCGGGGGCGCCCGGCCGCCGACGTCGCCCACCCCCGGCCCACGCCCCGCGGTGACGCCGCACCGGCGGAATCACGCCAATGTCCCCGGAGCGCCTCCCGCACCTTCCGAGGTGCGCACACCGATCGTATGCTCCTGCGCCGACACGGCAGTTACCGGCGGTAAAGGGGCAACGGCATGGGTCGGACGGGGAGTTCGCGGCGCATCTTTCTCGCCGGGACGGCGATGGCCGCCGGAACCGCGTTGGCGACCGGCACGGCCGCCGCACCGGCGGCCGCGGCGGCCGGCTCCCCTGCCACCGCGACGGAGCAGACGGACACCGAGAACACGACCGTCGCCGTGTTCGGAGGCGGAGTCGCCGGGCTGACGACGGCTCACGAACTCGCCGAGCGCGGCTTCTCGGTGACCGTGTACGAGCGCAGGGCCCTGGGCGGCAAGGCACGCAGCATGGACGTACCGGGCAGCGCGAGGGGCGGCCGCAGACCGCTGCCGGCCGAGCACGGATTCCGTTTCATCCCCGGCATCTACCACAACCTGCCCGACACGATGCGGCGCATCCCCTTCCCCGGCAACCCGGACGGAGTGTTCGGCAACCTGGTCGCGCCCAAGGAGATGACATTCGCGCGGACCGGCCGCGAGGACATCCGGCTGCCGATCCCCTATCCCGGGAGCCGGCCGCGCGAACTCACCCTGGACGAGCTCCGGCGGGCCCTGGCCGCCCTGCTGGACACCGCCTGCCGGCTCCCCCCGCACGAGGCCGCGTACTTCGCCAACCGCGTTCTGGTCTTCCTCACCAGCTGCGACGAACGGCGCGACGAGCAGTGGGAGCGGACCCCGTGGTGGGACTTCGTCCGCGCCGCACGGATGTCGGAGGACTACCGCCGCATCCTCGCCATCGGCATCACCCGCAACATCGTCGCGACCAAGGCGGAGGTGGCCAGCACCCGTACGGTGGGGACCCTCGGCGAGGCGTTCGTGTTCAACGCCCTCGGCCTGGGCGCCGACGGACCGCCGGACCGCATCCTCGACGCGCCCACCAACGAGGCGTGGATCGACCCCTGGGTCGAGCATCTGACGGGTCTGGGCGTGCGGTTCCGCATCGGATGGACCCTGCACGACTTCCGGCTCGTCTCCGGCCTGATCGGCGAGGCGCTGGTCGAGGACCCCGCCGGCGCACGTACCGCGGTCACGGCCGACCACTACGTCTGCGCACTGCCCGTCGAACGCGCCCGGCGCACCTGGAACGCCGCGCTGCGCGCCGCCGACCCGCAACTCGCGCGCTGCGACCGGCTGCAGACCGACTGGATGACCGGCATCCAGTTCTATCTGACGGAGCCGGCCGAGCTGCTGCACGGGCACGTCAACTGCGTCGACTCGCCGTGGTCGCTGACCGCCATCGCGCAGGCACGGCACTGGCCGGGACGGCCGTTCGCCGACCGGTACGGCGACGGCGTGGCGGCCGACTGCCTCTCGGTCGACGTCTCCGAGTGGGACCGTCCCGGCATCCTCTACGGGAAGACCGCCAAGCAGTGCACCCGCGAGGAGGTGGCCCGCGAGGTGTGGACGCAGCTCAAGGCCGCGCTCAACGACACGGGCCGTACCGTCCTCTCGGACCGCCGGCTCCACTCGTGGTACCTCGACCCCGGGGTGGACGGGCTCGGCACACCGCACCCGACCAACGAGGACGAGCTGCTGATCCACCCCGTCGGCACCTTGCACAACCGGCCTTCGGCGGCCACGGCTGTCCCCAACTTCTTCCTCGCGGGCGACTACGTGGCCGTGGACGTCGACCTCGCGACCATGGAGGGCGCGAACGCCTCGGCACGGCAGGCGGTGAACGCGCTGCTCGACCGTACGGGTTCCCCGGCCCCCCGCTGCACGGTCACCCCGCTGTTCCGTCCCCCGGAGATCGAACCCTTCCGGCGGCACGACCGGGTCCGCTACCGGCTGGGCCTGCCCAACGCACTCGACCTGGGCTGATTCCGGTTCCGCGGCCCACTTCGCCAAGCGGTTCCCAAGACTGCGGGAGGCAGCCGGGAAAGCCGTAAGGTTGGGGCGTACGCAAAGAACTTCGGAAGGAGGCCTGGGTGATCGAGCTCGAGGGGGTGCCCGAGCTGATCGACCCGGTCATGGTGGCCGCGTTCGAGGGCTGGAACGACGCCGGCGACGCCGCCTCCACCGCGGTCGCGCACCTGGACCGGGAGTGGAAGGGGGAGGTGTTCGCGGCACTCGACGCCGAGGACTACTACGACTTCCAGGTCAACCGGCCCACGGTGTTCCTGGACGGCGGCGTCCGCCGCATCACGTGGCCGACGACACGGCTGTCCGTGGTGCGGGTCCCGGGGGAGAAGCCCCGGGACCTCGTCCTGGTCCGCGGCATCGAACCGTCCATGCGCTGGCGTTCGTTCTGCAACGAACTGCTGGGCTTCGCCCATGAACTCGGCGTCGAGATGGTGGTGATCCTCGGGGCGCTGCTCGGCGACACCCCGCACACCCGCCCCGTGCCGGTGAGCGGTGTCACCTCGGACACCGACCTGGCGCGGACACTGGACCTGGAGGAGACGCGGTACGAGGGCCCCACGGGCATCGTCGGCGTGCTCCAGGAGGCGTGCACCCACGCGGGCGTTCCCGCTGTGAGCCTGTGGGCCGCGGTCCCCCACTACGTGTCACAGCCGCCCAACCCCAAGGCCACCCTGGCGCTGCTGAACCGTCTCGAGGACCTCATCGACGTGCGGATCCCGCTCGGCGAACTGCCGGAGGACGCACGGGCCTGGCAGCTCGGGGTGGACCAGTTGGCCGCCGAGGACAGCGAAGTGGCGGAGTACGTCCAGACGCTGGAGGAGGCGCGGGACACCGCGGAGCTGCCGGAGGCCTCCGGTGAGGCGATCGCCCGCGAGTTCGAGCGCTACCTGCGGAGGCGTGACGGCGGGCCGGCCCAGGGACACGGCGGCCACGCCACCGAGAGCGGTGACGCCTCGTACCTGCGGGACACGTCCAGTGGCCGTACCCGCCCGCCGAAGCCGCCCCGCACCGAGCGCGGTGAGCGCGACGATCAGGCGAAGGACGAGGAGGCGCCCGGCGACGGGGACGGGACCGGGGAGTCCCCCGGAGAGGACTGACGAACGGACCGGGGTGGCGCGGCGTACCGCACACCACCCCGGTTCTGCGCCTGCCCCGGGGCCGGGCTGTCCACCCCGGAACCGGGTGCCGGACCCGGGACCGGGGCGTCCGGCTGGTACCGGGTGCCCGATCCCGAACCGGGGCGTCCGGCCGGGACCGAACAGCGGGCCGGGAGCGGCGGTGTCAGATCCGGGACACGGCCACGACGTCGTATTCGGTGTCGGGCGTCGGCTCGGTCACGTCGAACCGGGCATTGGGCAGATAGATCCGGTCTCCCCAGGCCGCCGCGGTCGTCGGGATCCGGAAGCGCGGATCGGTGATCCGTGAGATCGCCGTGCCACGGGCCCCGTCCTCGTCCAGCCGGAAGACGTCGACGGCGTTCTGCCGCTGCTGCACCACGTAGAGGATCCGGCCCAGCAGCAACAGGCCGTCGCCGTTGGGGAGTCGGGCGGATCCCAGATCGACGGCACGCGCGACCCCGGTCAGCGGGTCGACCCTCAGCAGCCCGCCCGTGTGCGTGTTGACGACCAGCAGGGCGCGGCCGTCCGGGGTGCGCTCGATGCCGTTGGCGGTCCATTGGGGGCCCTGCTGCCAGTCGCCGGTCAGCGGGACGGTCGCCACGTCGCCGGGCTCGCCCTCCCGGCCGATGTGCAGCCGGTACAGCACCGGGTGGAAGGAGTCGGTGAACCAGGCAGCCCCGGGAGTGAGGACCACGTCGTTGACCATCGTGCCGTCGGTTCCGACGGTGTGGGTCAGCTCGGTCCTCCCC
The DNA here is from genome assembly GCF_055573115.1 of Streptomyces sp. NPDC030222. Taxonomy (NCBI): domain Bacteria; kingdom Bacillati; phylum Actinomycetota; class Actinomycetes; order Kitasatosporales; family Streptomycetaceae; genus Streptomyces; species Streptomyces sp. NPDC030222. The sequence goes on along the minus strand of NZ_JBVICA010000003.1, from coordinate 60,722 downwards.
GACCGCAGGTCGACGACACGGATCTGCCGGCCGCTGCCACCGCTCAGATACAGCCGGCGGTGTCCGTCGCTCTTGAGGCCGACGGTCATGTGCCCGTCCCCCGGGCCCTCGCTGATGATCCGGCCGCGGCCGGTGGCGAGCGAGGCGCGGTAGACGTCGCCGCCCGCGAGTGAGCCGAAGTAGGCGAACGGGCCGGGGCCGATCGTGATGCCCTCGGGCCGGAACCCGTTCGGCAGGCGGAAGCGGGTGGGCAGGGCCTGCTCGCCGGCCGCGGCCTGCGCGGTGCCGCCGAACGGGCCGAGCAGCGTCGTCGCGCCGAGCGCCGCGCCCGTGGTGAGGAGGTTCCGTCGTGATAAGGAAGCACGCATCGGACGTCCCTTCCGAACAAAACGATCAATGGTCATGGCCACCTCACCACATACCGGGGCCGGCCGTGGTGCGAACCCCACGAACGCCCGAGGGCCGCCCCCGGACACGAACGTCCGGAGGCGGCCCGGTCGGAGGAATGTCGTCGCGCCGCTACAGCGCCACGCCGAGAAGGGCGTCCACGGTGCGCGACACCAGACCGGGCGCGGACTCGTCGGTGCCGCCCTCGCGGTGCTGGAGCTCGCCCCAGCGGTCGACCGCGGCGAGCGCCGCCGGGGCGTCCAGGTCGTGAGCGAGGGCGTCGCGGATCTCCTCGACCAGCGCGTCCGCGGACGGCCCGTCGGGCCGGGACACCGCGGACCTCCACCGGCCGAGGCGCGCCACGGCCTCCTGGAGCACGCTGTCGGTCCACTCCCAGTCCGCCCGGTAGTGGTGCGAGAGCAGGGCGAGCCGGATGGCCGCAGGATCGACCCCCTGACGGCGGAGCGTGGACACGAAGACCAGATTGCCCTTGGACTTCGACATCTTCTCGCCGTGCAGGGCCACCATCCCGGCGTGCACGTACGCCTTGGCGAAGGGGTGCTCGCCGGTCAGCGTATGGGCGTGCGAGGCGCCCATCTCGTGGTGCGGGAAGGCGAGGTCGGAGCCGCCGCCCTGGACGTCGAAGCCCATGCCGAGGTGGTCCAGGGCGATGGCCACGCACTCGATGTGCCAGCCGGGCCGGCCGCGGCCCAGGGTGCCCCCGTCCCAGCTCGGCTCACCGTCACGGGCCGCCATCCAGAGCATCGCGTCGAGCGGGTTCTTCTTGCCGGGACGGTCCGGGTCGCCGCCGCGCTCCGCGGACAGCAGGCGCATGGCGGAGGCATCCAGCCCCGACACCTCGCCGAAGTGCCGGTCGGCCTCGACGGAGAAGTAGGTGTCGCCCTCCAGTTCGTAGGCGGCACCCATGTCCCGGAGCCGCTCGACGAGCGGCACGATGCCGGGTATCGCCTCCACGGCGCCGATGTAGTGGCGCGGCGGCAGCATCCGCAGCGCGGTCATGTCCTCGCGGAACAGGGAGGTCTCGCGCTCGGCCAGTTCGACCCAGTCCTGCCCGTCGCGGTTCGCGCGTTCCAGCAGGGGGTCGTCGACGTCCGTCACGTTCTGGACGTAGTGAACCTGCCGCTTGGTGTCGAGCCACACGCGCTGCACGAGGTCGAACGCGTTGTAGGTCGCCGCGTGACCGATGTGGGTCGCGTCGTACGGGGTGATGCCGCAGACGTAGATACGGGCGACGGGACCGGGGTCGAGGGTGACGAGGCCGCCGGTCGCGGTGTCGTGGATCCGGAGGTCGCGGCCCTTGCCGGGCAGGGCGGGGACCTCGGAAGCGGGCCAGGCATGCATGTCATGAGCGTAACCGGACACATGTTCCGCATACGAACCGGATCCATGCTGTTGGCGCGATACGCACTCTTGTGCCTACGCCCTCGTCGTGCATGCCCGGGAGCGGGTCAGACGGGCGGCCAGGGGATGGCCGGCCATTCCCCGCTCGGCCCCGGGTGGCGGCCCTCCCTGAGGAGTGAGCCCACCCGCTCGCGCAGTGCCTCCAGCTCGTCCGGGGTGATCAGTTCGCCCAGCCGGGTGGTGAGCGGGCTGCCGTCCGCGAGGTTCGCCACCAGCGCGCCCAGCGCCTCGACGGCCTCGTCGGTGAGGAGCTCGCCGGCCCATCCCCACAGGAGAGTGCGCAGTTTGTCGTCGACGTTGAAGCTGACGCCGTGGTCGATGCCGTACAGGCTCCCGTCGGCGACCGGCAGCAGATGGCCGCCCTTCCGGTCGCCGTTGTTGATGACGGCGTCCAGGACGGCGAGCCGGCGCAGCCGCGGATCGTCGGCGTGCACCAGCAGGGCCGTCCGCCCTCCGCCGACCTCGGCGAAGCCGATCGCCTTCCACCCGTCGTCGGGCTCCTCGCCCTCGGACAGGGCGAGCAGCGACGCCTCCGCGTCCGCCTCGACCCACAGCTGCACCATGCCCTCGCCGTAGGGGCCGTCACGCAGCACGGTCGGCGGGACCAGCCCCCAGCCCAGCGCCTCGGAGATCTCGTACGCGGCGACCTCGCGCCGGGCGAGGCTGCCCTCCGGGAAGTCCCACAGCGGCCGCTCCCCCGCCACGGGCTTGTAGACGCAGGGCGCCTCACGGCCGTCGAGGGCGACCGTGCAGAACAGCACCGCGTTGGACGCGTCACGGATGCGGCCGCGGACCGTCAGCTCGCCCTCGGCGAGCAGCTCGACCAGAGCGGGCCGCCCCGTACCGGCCTGCTCCTCGACGGGGGTCACGCCCCCCGCCGGTATCCGTTCTGGCGCGGGCATACGTGTCCTTCCGGATCGAGCGGCAGGCTGCACAGCGGGCAGGGCGGACGGCCGGCGTTGACGACGTCGAGGGCCCGCTTGGCGAACGCTCGTGCCTGCGCTCCGGTGAGCCGCACCCGCAGCATCGGCGGACCGTTCTCCTCGTCCTGCAGCAGCCGCTCCTCGGCCTCGGCGAGGTCCTCCTCGGTGTCGGCGTCCAGTTCGACCAGTGCCTGCGCCTCGATGATCATGCGCTGCTCCTCGCCGTCCCAGGCGAGGGCCATGGTTCCGACGCGGAACTCCTCCTCGATGGGGGCGTCGAGCGGGGCGGTGTCCGTGATGTCGGACGGCGCGACGGCCGGTACGGGGGCGTTGCCGCCGGTGCGGCGGACGACCTCGTCGAGCAGTTCGTCTATCCGCTCGGCAAGTGCGGCGACCTGTGTCTTCTCCAGCGCGACGCTGGTGATGCGGCCGTGTGCGGAGGCCTGGAGGAAGAACGTACGGCGTCCGGGCATCCCGACCGTACCGGCCACGAAACGCTCCGGCGGATCGTAGAAGAACACCTGGCGGGACACGGGCTGGTCTCCCTTGTGGATCGGCTACGGCTTCACGACGACTGCACGGCCAGGCGGGTGGTGGTGGCGGGTGCGGGGGGCCGGCTCGTCCACCCTACTGCGCGGGGCGATCACGGCGCTCCTGCACCACCGCCCACGGCTGCCCGGCCGTTCCCCTCGCCGTCGGCGGGGTTGTCGCGCGGCATCAGCGAGGCCAGGTCGCCGGTGTCGCCGAGGCGCAGAAGGAAGGGGCGCAGCCGGGTGTAGCGGATCACGGTGAGCGAGCAGGGGTCGGCGTGGATCCGCTGGAACAGGTCGAGATGCAGGCCCAAGGCGTCCGCGACGACGGACTTGATGATGTCGCCGTGCGAGCACATGAGGTAGACGGCGTCCTCGCCGTGCTCGGCTGCGACGCGCGCGTTCCAGTCCTGCACGGCCTCCACCGCGCGGGCCTGCATGGCCCGCATCGACTCGCCGCCGGGGAAGGCCGCGGCCGAAGGGTGGTTCTGCACGACCTCCATCAGCGGCTCGTCGGCGAGCTCGACGAGTTTGCGGCCGGACCAGTCCCCGTAGTGGCACTCGCCGATGCGCTCGTCGACGTGGCACGGCAGCCCGGGCCGGGCGGCGAGCAGGGGCCCCAGGGTCTCCCGGCACCGCTGGAGCGGGCTGGTGACCGCCACGGCGAGGGCCATTCCGTCGAGCCTCCCGGGCAGGGCGGCGGCCTGGGCCGCACCCCGCTCGTCGAGGGCGACGCCTGGCGTCCAGCCGGCGAGCAGCCCCGCCGTGTTCGCGGTGGACCGGCCGTGCCGTACGAGGATCAGCGTGGGCATGGTGGCCAGCGTATGCCCTGCGGGCGGTCCCGGGCGGGCATCCCGGGGGGCGGGGGCCGGGGGCCGGTCAGGTGCAGCTCCGTCACGTGCGGCCGGCCGCGTGCGGTCCCGTGGCCTACGTCCGTCGCGTACGGCCCGTGTCCGATCGGCGGTCCGGCTCACGCGGCCCGGATGCGCGCCGGCGGGGCACGCGGAAGAATGCGCGCCGTGATCGTCGATTGCGCAATCTACCGGCACGGACGCCGTATGAAGCGCCCCGCCGATTTCTCCGAAGCCCTCGCCGAGGCGCGTGCCACCGGGGACGCGTTCCTCTGGCTGGGCATGTACGAGCCCACGCAGGAGGAGTTCGACCTCGTCAGCAGCGAGTTCGGGCTGCACGCGCTGGCGGTCGAGGACGCGCTGTCGGCGCATCAGCGACCCAAGCTCGAGGTGTACGACGACTCGCTGTTCATGGTGCTGAAGCCGGTGACGTACGAGACGAAGAGCGACACCGTGAGCAGTGACGAAGTGATGCTCTTCGTGGGTGACTCGTTCGTCGTGACGGTCCGGCACGGGGAGGCGGCGCCGCTGCACTCGGTCCGGCTCCGGATGGAGGCCGAGCCCGACATCCTGGTGCACGGCCCGATGACCGTGCTGTACGCCGTGAGCGACGCGATCGTGGACCACTACCTGGAAGTCGCGGCGGAGCTCCAGATCGACCTGGAGGAGCTGGAGGCCCAGGTCTTCGCCCCGCAGGCCAGTGCCCGCGACACCAGGAACACGGCCATGCGGATCTACACCTTCAAGCGGCAGCTCCTGGAGTTCCGCCGGGCCACCGGGCCGCTGGTGGAGCCGGTCCTGAGGCTGGCCACGGCACGCGTGCCGTTCGTGGACACCAAGGCCCAGCCGTTCTTCCGTGACGTCAGCGACCATCTGAGCCGGGCCGACGACGCCGTGGACGCGATGGACCGGCTGTTGTCGGACGTCCTGGCCGCCCACCTCGCCCAGGTGGGGGTGCGGCAGAACGACGACGTGCGGAAGATCTCCGCGTGGGCGGCGATGGCGGCCGTGCCCACCATGGTCGCCGGTGTCTACGGCATGAACTTCGACCACATGCCCGAGCTCCACTGGACCTGGAGCTACCCCCTGGTGATCGGGCTGCTGGTGCTCGTGGAATTCGGGCTGCACCGGCTGTTCAAGCGCCGCGGCTGGCTGTAGGGACGGCCTGGAGGACCTGTCGGTCGGACACGACTCCCCGGGCCACGCGGCATCCGGGGTGTCGTCGGTGCCGTCAGGCGAACTCGGGCGCCGCGGCGGCGGGGCCGCCGAGGGCGTCCCGGCGGGCGGGCATGGCGAGCATGACCATGCGGCGCCAGCCGACCAGCCGCTCGTACCCGTACTGCGCGTGGATCCCGGCCGCGAGGACCAGGGACCTGGCACGGGACCACCCCAGGATGCGGCCCATGCGCGCCATCACCGCCAGGCTCACGTCCCGGTGGACCTCGATCTCGGCCCGCGCGCTCTCGTGGAGCAGCCGCTGGATGGTGCGTCCGTGGCCTGCGCGGGCGAGCCGCAGCAGCTCCTCGTGGCAGTAGGCGAGGTGGTTGTCCTCGTCCCCGGAGATCATCTTCACGGCCTTGCCGACCTCGGGGTGGTTACCGAAGTACTTGCGGAGCAACACCATCTGCTCCGAGGCACGTTGCTCGGTGACCCGGCTGTGGGCGAGGTAGGCGATGATGTCGTACTCGGTGAGCGGTTCGTCCCTGCGGAGCCTCTCGTGGGCCAGACCGATGCCGCGCTCCTCGAGCAACCTGGTGTAGTCGGTCTCGTGCGGGACCTCCACGGGGTCCAGTCCGCGCTTGCGCAGCAGGGCGTTGAAGATGCGGCCGTGCTTGTCCTCGTCGGCGCCGTGCCTCGCGATCTTGGGCGCGAGCGCCCGCTGGCCCGGGGGCACGAGTGCGGAGATGCGCCCGTTCTCCCATCCGCCCTGGGCCTCTCCACTGGCGGCGATGGAGCAGAAGAGCCGGAAGGACTCGTCGTCGTCGACGATCTCCTGGAACAGGCTTCGGGCCGAGAGCATCACGCCACCTCCGAAAGGACACGTCCGCGGGAACGAGTTCCCGCGAAGAACGAGTCAAGTGCCGGTCGGGGTGGCGGGCAACAGCTGCGCCGGGCGACTGGGCCGAACGAAGGACGCGCCCGGTGGCATGGGGCGTAACCGGGTGCCTGGTGGGGCGTTGTTGTGTATGACTGCCGTGGCGGGGAAGACCCCCGAGCCCCCACCACGGCCGCAGGGTCCTTCCCGGCGGGTCTCGTCTCCGACGGCCTTCCCCGCCGGGCCTTCCCTGCTCCTCCTACTCGGCCAGACCGGCGCGTTCCAGCGCCTCGGTGCCGGCCCGCAGGGCGGCGATCCGCTCGTCCAGCGTCCAGCCGGCCGGGGCGAGGGTCAGCGTGGTGACCCCGGCGGCGGCGTAGGCGCGCATCCGGTCGGCGATGCGGTCCACCGACCCCAGCAGGGCGGTCGAGTCGATGAGCTGGTGCGGGATCGCCGCGGCCGCGCCCGCCTTGTCGCCGGACAGGTACTTGTCCTGGATCTCGGCGGCTTCCTTCTCGTACCCCATGCGCTGGGCGAGCTGGTTGTAGAAGTTCTGCTTGCGGCTGCCCATGCCGCCGACGTAGAGGGCGGTGTACGGGCGGAACGTGTCCGCGAGGGCGGTCACGTCCTTGTCCTCGCCGAGGGCCAGCGGAACGGTCGGGCACACGTCGAAGCCGTCCATCGTGAGGCCCGCCTTCTCCCGGCCCGCCCGGATGTGGCGGATCGCGGTGTCCTCTAGGTGATCGGCGGACGGGAAGATGAGCAGCGCGCCGTCGGCGATCTCACCGGTCTGCTCGAGGTTCTTGGGGCCGATGGCGGCGATGTACAGCGGGATGTGCTCGCGCTGCGGGTGGACGGTCAGCTTGAGGGACTTGCCGGGGCCACCGGGCAGCGGCAGGGTCCAGTGCTCGCCCTCGTACGACAGCCGCTCACGGGTCATCGCCCTGCGGACGATCTCCACGTACTCGCGGGTCCTGGCCAGCGGCTTGTCGAACTTGACGCCGTACCAGCCCTCCGACACCTGCGGACCGGAGACACCGAGGCCCAGGCGGAAGCGGCCGCCGGACAGCGAGTCGAGGGTCGCGGCCGTCATGGCGGTCATGGCCGGCTGGCGGGCCGGGATCTGGAGGATGGCGGAACCGACGTCGATCCGCTCGGTCTGCGCGGCCACCCAGGACAGTACGGTGGGCGCGTCGGAACCGTAGGCCTCGGCCGCCCAGCAGACCGAGTAGCCGAGCCGGTCGGCCTCCTGCGCCACCGCGAGGTTGTCGCCGTCCATCCCGGCTCCCCAGTAGCCGAGGTTGATCCCGAGCCGCATGGGTGCTCCCTTGCTCATTTACTGACCAGTAATGTTCTGGATCCGGACTCTAGCGCGCCGACGTGCGGTTCGTCAGGGGCCGAGTTGTCCACAGGCACAGTCCGTATGCAGCCATGGCCACTAATCTCAGCGTTCATGGAGCAGAGGCACCTCGGCCGCACGGGCCTGCGCGTATCCCGGATCGGGCTCGGCACCCTCACCTGGGGGAGGGACACCGACGAGCACGACGCCGCCGACCTGTTGAAGACCTTCTGGGAGGCAGGCGGCACGCTCGTCGACACGGCGGACGTGTACGGCGGCGGCGAGGCCGAGTACCTCCTCGGCCGGCTCCTCGACGGGCTGGTCCCCCGGCGCGAACTGGTCATCGCCACCAAGGCCGGCAGCGTGCCCGACCCCGAGCGGCGATTCGACGGCTCGCGCGGCCATCTGCTCGCCGCGCTGGACGCCTCCCTGGAGCGGCTTGGCACCGATCACGTCGATCTCTGGCAGATCCACTCCTTCGATCCGGCCACCCCGCTCGACGAGACGCTCCAGGCCCTGGACATAGCCGTGTCCAGCGGGCGCGCCCGGTACGCGGGCGTGGCCGGCTTCTGCGGCTGGCAGCTCGCGAAGGCGGCCACCTGGCAGCTCGCGGCGCCCGGCATCCGCACCCGGCTCGCGAGCACGCAGATGGAGTACTCGCTGCTCCAGCGGGGCGTGGAACGGGAAGTGCTGCCGGCCGCCATGGACCTCGGGGTGGGCCTGCTCCCCTCGTCCCCCCTGGGGCGCGGAGTACTGACGGGCAAGTACCGGAACGGCACGCCGGCGGACTCCCGCGGGGCCTCGGAACGCCTCGCGCCGTTCGTCGCCCCGTACCTCGACGACCCCGCCCGGCGCATCGTGGACGCGGTCACCACCGCCGCGGACGGCCTTGCCACCACTTCTCTGCACGTCGCCCTCGCATGGATCCGCGACCGGCCCGGCGTGACCGCACCGATCGTCGGCGCCCGGAACGCCCACCAGCTCTCGGCCGTCCTGTCAGTGGAGACGCTTAGTCTTCCTGACGAGATCTGCCAGGCGCTCGACGACGTGTCGGCGCCCGTGCACCGCTATCCCGATCAGGACTGGAGCACGCTGTGAGTACGGACCGCCCCGCCGCGGGGGCCGCCGACACCACCGACCCGACGCCCGGTACTCCGGTGCCGGCCGCGCCCGCCGAGCCGGACGCCCCCGCGGACGCCGAGGGCACGACGGAGGGGTCGGTGCAGACAGCCGAGGTTCCGGCCACCGGGTCCGAGTCCGGCTCCGGCTCCGGCTCCGGCTCCGGCTCCGGCTCCGGCTCCGCAGCAGCGCAGCCGTCCGGGGACACTCCCGACGACCGGGGTTCGGGTACCGACGGAGAGGCCGCCTCGCCGACAGCGGACGAGCAAGAGGGCCACCAGGGCGAGGGCACCGCATCCGCCGACGGTGCGGGCGGCACGTCCGGGACCGCGGACCCGACAGGAGGCGTGGACCCCGACGCCGAGCCCTCGGCCGTCGACGAGACGAGCGGGCAGGGCGACGGAGACCCCGAGGCCGCGGCAAGCACTGGGGTGTCCGAGGCGCAGGCGGAGCTGGCCGCGCAGCGGGAGCTGCGGGCCAGGATCGAAGAGCGCAAGGCCGCGAAGAGCAGCCCGATCGACAGCGGCGGCAAACTCAGCGGCACCGCCGCGAGCCTGCTCGCGGCGGTCCGGGCCGTGGAACAGGGCGAGACACGGAGTCAGGAGTTCGCGACCCGCCCCGTGGTGAGCGGGCAGCGCCCCGCGGCTCCGGTGCCCGCAGCTCCCACGCAGGTGCGACGAAACGTGCCGGAGCCGGCCGACCGGCCGACCGCCGTCACCGCCGAGACCGTGGCGGCGGTGCGCTCCGTGCTGGCCGCGGGCGGCGCTCCCGAGGCGCTGGCCCCACAGGTCGCCGCGACGCTCGGGGGTCAGGCAGCCGAGGCGCTGCGTCACGACCCCTGGCAGCTGCTGTCGGTGCCCGGTGTACGGCCCGAACAGGCCGACGGCTTCGCGCGGGCGCTGCTCGGCGCGGAGTGCGGCCCCGGCGACGAGCGGAGGGCCGTTGCACTGGCCGGCCGACTGATGGAGCTTGCCGCTCTCCAGGGCCACACGGCGGTGTCCGCCGAGGAGGTACGACGCGGCCTGGCCGGGCTCTCCGTGCCCGACCCCGACGCCGCCCTGGCCGCCGCGATCGAGGCGGGGGCTGTCCTGGTCTTCCAGGACGGCCTCACCGGACCGGAGCAGGAGGGCCAGGGACAGGGCGATGCGGGCGATGAGGGGGAGGCAGCCGCCGGAGCCACCGGGGACGTCACCGTCCTCCTGGGGCTCGACCGCCTCGCACTCGCCGAGGAGAGCCTCGCCGACGGCCTCGCCCGACTGGTCGACAGCGCCCCGAAGGACCCCGGCCCGGCCGACGATCCGGCGGCGGGCGCCGCGACACGCTCTGCGGCGGAACTGATCCGCGCCGTGACCGCGCACGGTCTGGTCGCGCACACCGGCGGAGAGGCGGCCCGCGCGGAGCCCGCCGCCGTCGTCACCGCGGCGGCCGCGGCCGGCCTGCGGGCCTTCGCCGCCGCCCACACCGAGGACGGGCGACGGCGTCTCGCCGCTCTGGTCGGTCCGGAGTCGGCGGTCACCGTGTCCGGGCTGCTGTCCGGCACGGAGGGGCCCGGCAGGGACGAGGACGGGGCGCTCGCACTGGACGTCCTGGTGGTCCTGGATGCACCCCAGCTTGACGTGGAGACGGGAGCCGCGCTGGTCGAGTCGCTGCCGGACGGCACCCGGCTGGTCCTCAGCGGGGACCCGGGCGTCCTGCCGTCCGCCGGCGCGGGCCGGGTCTTCGCCGACGTACTGGCGGCCAAGGCGTGTCCGGTGGTGGTCTCCCGCACCCCGGATGCCGGACCGATCGGTGAGGTGGTCTCCGGGATCGGCGTCGGAGAGCTGAATCAGGTGGACGCCCCGGGCCGCGAGGTCGTCATCGTGCCCGTGCGGGACGCGGGCGAGGCCGTGCACCGGACGGTGCAGCTGGTCGCCGAGTCGGTGCCCCGCGCCTTCGGCGTGCCCGCGGAACAGACCCGGGTGATCACGGTCGGCCACGGCGGTGCGGCGGGCACCCGTGCGCTCAACGCGGCGCTCAAGCAGAGGCTGAACCCGGGCACCGGCCGGTTCGCCGGGTTCGATCCGGGCGACCTGGTCGTGCACTCCCCCCGGCCCGGCCGGGCGGTGCCCGGCCGGGTGGTCGGCGCCGACGCCGAGGGCCTGCGGCTCGACTGCGACGGCGGCGCCGTCGTCGTGCCGAAGGAACGGGTGGAGTCGACGGTCCGGCACGGCTGGGCGCTGACCGCGCACCAGGCAGCCGGAATGCGCTGGCCCGCGGCCGTCGTGGTGCTTCCGGGAGACGCGGCGGAGGGTCTGACCCGAGCGTGGGTGTACACCGCGTTCAGCCGTGGCGAGCGGCATCTGTCCGTCGTGCACGGCGCGGACCAGGCCCTGCCCCGTGCGGTCGCCGAGCGGCCCGGCACTCCCCGCACCACCCGGCTGGGCACCTTGTTGCGGGGGCTCCTGCCGGCGAGGTCCTGAGAGGTGTCCGGCGGATCAGGGTCGGACAGCCCGGGTCGCCGGGTGCCTTGGACGGCAAGGCGTGGAGGATGGGGTCCTTCCCGGCCGAAGGCGGGGGGAGTCCATGGGGAGCTCCGGCGACCGACGACAACGCCGCAGGACGCGGCGCCAGACGGGCAGCGTCCGCCCCCGCGGCGACGCCTTCCCTTGCCGCAGTCGTCCCCCTCGTCGTCCGCCGCCCCGGCCATGATCCGCCGGACACTTCGGCCGGGGCGGCTCCGGTAGTGGTGCCGTGAGTGGCGCCGCCCCGGGACCGCGGTCCGGGGCGGGCCTCCGGGCACCCCCACGGCAGTTGCACGGACCTCGGACGGGTGCACCCGGGCGCCGTCCGGCTGCAGACCCGGCTGCCCCTCCCCCTCAGGACTCGTCGAAGTCCCGGTCGTCGTCGAGATCGTCCTCGTCGAACACGGCCGAGATGTCGAAGCGGCACACGACCCGCAGCGGGTCGGCGTGGTCGAAGGGGGCGCCCAGCCACTCCCCCGGTTCCGGAACGTCGTCGGCCGCGGTGACCCACAGCGTGGAGTCGCCCTCCTCCAGGCCGAATTCCTTGTGCCGCGAAGCGATTTCGTCCGGTTCGTACTCGCCGAACACCACGCCGACGGCTGCGTGGACACTGCTGCCCGGGCCGTCGGTGCCCCGCTCGTCGGGGTCGGCGTCCGGATCGAGGTCGGCGATCCGCTGTGCCTGGGCGAGCAGTCGCTGCGGCTCCGCCACCGCGTAGTCGCGGCGGATGAGGACGCTCAGCGCGTTCGGGATGTCGGGCCCCACGTAGTGCGGCAGCGCGTCGTCACCGGCCGGGATCTCGAAGGGAGTGACCTCGTCGTACCGGTCGTAGAGCCGCTCGTCGTAGGCCTCGGCAGCCACCGCGAGTGCGTTGAACGCCGCGTAGACCTCCGGATCGTCGTCCCCGGTGCGGCGCTCGACCGCCGCGAGGTGACGGTCCAGCGCGGCTTTCAGCGCCTCTGCGGCGGCGCGTACCTCGGCAGCTGTCGGCTGCGCAGCATCAGACATAGTGCAGACGCTATCCGTACCGGGCCCGTGCCCGCACAATAGATGCGATGCCGGAATACGAATTTGTCGACGTGTACGTCCCCCGCGGGGTGTCCCGCAAGGAGGCGACCCGTCTGCTGACCGACCACGCCGAATACGGACACTGGGAGTTGGACCGACTGAGTCTGCGCCGGGACGGGAGTCGCAAGGTGCGGCTGCGTCGGCGGATCATCCGCCAGGTGCGAGCGACATGGTGAAAACGGAACGGGCCCCGCGGATGCGGGGCCCGTTCCGTCGCCGAGGGTGTTTCCGGACGGCGCTCCGGGGCGATCAGGCCGAGGCGCGGGCGCGACGGTAGAGGATCGTGCCGGCCAGCAGCATGACGGCACCCGCGGGGATCGCCACGCCGAGCGCTCCGGCACCGGTCTCCGCCAGCGATCCGGGCGGGGTCGAGGTACCGGGCGTCTCGCCGCCCGGCTGCTCGGGGGTGCTGGTGCTCGGAGGCGTGGTCCCGGGCGGGGTGGTCGCCGGAGGCGTGGTCCCCGGAGGGGTCGTGCCGGGCGGAGTCGTACCCGGAGGCGTGGTCCCCGGGGGAGTCGTGCCGGGCGGGGTGGTCCCCGGAGGGGTCGTGCCGGGCGGAGTCGTACCCGGAGGGGTCGTGCCCGGAGGCGTGGTGGGCGGCTCCTCGTTGAGCGGCGGAGCGACGTTGCCGCATTCGTTGCCGAGGGCCGGGTTCAGCACTCCGATGACGTCCACGGTGTTGCCGCAGGCGTTCACGGGGACGTGGACGGGCGCCTGGACGTGATTGCCCGAGGCGACGCCGGGCGAGTCGGTGGCCTCGCCCTCGGCGGTGGCACCGCTGCCACCCGCGGAGGACCCGCCGGAGCCGTTGGCGCACGTGTTGCCGAACGTCGGGTTCAGCAGACCGATGACGCTGACGCTGTTCCCGCACACGTTCACCGGTAGGTCGATGGGTGCCTGCACCGTGTTGCCGGACAGCACTCCCGGGGAGTCCGCCGTCGCCCCCTGCGCGGTCGCACCGTTGTGCGCCTGCGCGTATCCACCGGTCATGGCGATGACGCCGCTTGCGGCCGCCATGGTGATCAGGCCTTTTCTGGTGACCTGTCGCATAGGTTCTTTTCCTGCCTTCATACCTGCCGGAAAGCCCGCGGACATGGCGTCCGGGGGCCGACTACCCCGGCGGCCCCGGAGCACGTGGCGCGCGCTCCGAGGCCGCCCGGGTCCAGACCCTTACGGGTTGAGGCTCAACGTCACGCGTTGACGCAGCTGTTGCCGAAGGTCGGGTTCAGCAGCCCGACCACGCTGACCGTGTTGCCGCACACACCGACCGGCACGTGGACGGGGGCCTGGATGACGTTGCCCGAGAGCACACCCGGCGACTGAACGGCAGCACCCTGGGCACCGGCGTCAGCAAGGGCCATGCCCGCACCCGCCATGACCAGACCGCCGGTGGCAGCCGCAACCGCGACGACCTTCTTGATCATCATTCCTCCTCGTTGGAAATGCGATCCCAGCCGCGGATCGCACTCCCTGTAACGAGGTCGGAGTGAGAGGGCTACGAGCACCCTTCGCCATTCACTCGTTCCGGTAACGTCCGCACACTCGACCTATTGAAGAATCGGTCTTCCGGCAGGCGGGCGAGCGTCACGGGCGTTCCGGGCCGACCGCCCCGGGGGCGGCCGGCACACCGCTCAGCAGGCGTCGACGAAGCGGTCCAGCACCCGCACGCCGAACTTCAGGCCGTCGACCGGTACCCGCTCGTCGACCCCGTGGAACATTCCCGCGAAGTCGAGCTCCGGAGGCAGCTTCAGAGGGGCGAAGCCGAAGCAGCGGATGCCCAGGTCGTCGAAGGACTTGGCATCGGTGCCGCCGGAGAGCATGTACGGGACGGCGCGGGCGATCGGGTCCTCGGCCTTCAGCGCCGTCTGCATGGCGTTGACGAGGTCGCCGTCGAACCCGGTCTCCAGGGCCTTGTCGGCGTGCACGTCCTCGCGCTTGACCCGCGGGCCGAGGATGCGGTCGAGGTCGGCCAGGAACTCCTCCTCGTAGCCGGGCAGGAACCGTCCGTCGACATGGGCCGTGGCCTGCCCGGGGATGACGTTCACCTTGTAGCCGGCGCCCAGCATCGTGGGCGCGGCGGTGTTCCTCAGCGTGGCGCCGATGATCTTGGCGATGCCTCCGAGCTTGGCCAGGGTCGCCTCCATGTCCTCCGGGTCGAGCGGAGTGCCGAGCGCGTCGGACAGCTCGTCGAGGAAGGACCGCACGGTCTTGGTTACCCGCACCGGGAAGGTGTGCCGGCCGAGCCGGCCGACCGCCTCGCACAGCTCGGTGATGGCGTTGTCGTTGTTGGTCATGGAGCCGTGGCCGGCGGTCCCCTCGACGGTGAGCCGCATCCAGTGCATGCCCTTCTGGGCGGTCTCGACCAGGTACAGCCGCAGCTTCTCGTTCACGGTGAACGAGAATCCCCCGACCTCGCCGATCGCCTCGGTGACGCCCTCGAAGAGCTCCGGGTGCCGGTCCACGAGGTAGCGCGCCCCGTAGGTGCCGCCCGCCTCCTCGTCGGCGAGGAACGCGAGCACGATGTCGCGCGGGGGCCTGCGGCCGCTGCGCAGCCGGTCGCGCACCACCGCGAGGGTCATCGCGTCCATGTCCTTCATGTCGACGGCACCGCGGCCCCACACACAGCCGTCGGCGACCTCGCCGGAGAACGGGTGGTGGGTCCAGTCGTCGGCGTTCGCCGGTACGACGTCGGTGTGCCCGTGGATGAGCAGCGCGGGCCTGGACGAGTCCTCGCCCTCGATCCTGGCCACGGTCGAGGCCCTGCCGGGGCGCGACTCGATGATCTGCGGCTCCAGCCCGACCTCGGCGAGCTTCTCGGCGACGTACTCGGCGGCGGCGCGCTCGCCGGGACCGGAGCCGTCCCCGTAGTTGCTGGTGTCGATCCGGATCAGATCGCGGCAGAGGTCCACCACCTCGTCCTCGCCGGACACGGTCCCGGCCCTGCTCGACTCGCTCACGCTGCTTCCTCCTGTCGCTGCTGCCGGCACGCGGTGCGACCGGTCACCCGACGGCGAGCCGACACCCGTCGGCGGCCGTTCCCGACTCTCTTCCCGCATCCTCCCCCCGCCCGCCCCTCCGCCCCAAGAGCGGCCTTCGGCCGTCGTACGCCTGCCGCACTCGGCCCGCCCCACCCGCGTGATCGGGCAGCCCCGAATGTTTGCTATGGTTTTCCACGTCGGAGCGGCCCAGGGCCGCGAGACAGACACCTTGTCCGGGTGGCGGAATGGCAGACGCGCTAGCTTGAGGTGCTAGTGCCCTTTATCGGGCGTGGGGGTTCAAGTCCCCCCTCGGACACCAGCTGGGACCCCGCTTCGTGCGGGGTCCTCTGCGTTTCCGGCCATCGTGTGACCGGCGATGTGACCGCCTGCTCGTTGCCCGAGGCGGGCGCACGGTGCCGTGCCCAGACGCCTGCTTCAGAGTGCATGGGGACGGGTGGACGGGCACCGGTCAGACCGGTTCCTCGCGAGGTGCCGTGCCGCCGGGACGTTCAGCGCTTCGAGTGCCCGAAGCCGGGATGCATCGCCGCCTGGCCCGGCCTCCGAAGCGGTGGCAGGGGACCGGACCGACGTCTTCGAAGCCGTCGAGAATGCCTGATCGGACAGCCAGGATCGACCGGCCCGGCAGCCTGGCCACGGACCGGCTCCACTCCGTCCCGCACGCGTAGCCTTGCCCGGTGACGCGCAGAACCAGGACCCCGGCCGCTCCCCTCCCGCAGCGGGACGGGATCGATCCCGTGCGGCTGCGGCTGCCCGCGGATCCGGACGGGCGCTGGGCGACCGTACGGGACCATCTGCTTGCGCGGTTCGGGCGCGCGATCGGTGCGGCGCGGGTCGACGCGATGCTCGCCGAGGGGCGCTTCGTAGGGGCGGACGGGCAGCCGGTGCGGGGCGACGAGCCGTACACCCAGGGACGGTACGTGTGGTTCCACCGGGATCTGGCGCCCGAGGTGCCCGTGCCGTTCGAGGTGCGGATCGTGCACCGCGACGAGCGTGTGCTGATCGTCGACAAGCCGCACTTCCTTGCCACGACCCCGCGCGGGGGGCACGTCACCGACACTGCGCTGGCCAGGCTCCGCCGGGACCTCGGGCTGCCGGACCTCCAGCCGGCACACCGGCTCGACCGGCTCACCGCGGGCCTCGCCCTGTTCGTGGTGCGGCCCGAGGACCGCGGCCGCTACCAGCTGCTCTTCCAGGAACGCCGGGTGAGCAAGGAGTACCAGGCGATCGCGCCGTACCGTCCGGAGGTGACGCTTCCGGCGACGGTGCGCAGCCGGATCGTGAAGGAGCGCGGGGTGATGGCCGCGCGGGAGGTGCCGGGCGAGCCGAACAGCGAGAGCCGGATCGAGCTGGTGGAGCGGCGGGGGCCGCTCGGCCGGTACCGGCTGATCCCGTTCACCGGGCGGACGCATCAGCTGCGCGTCCACATGAACTCCCTCGGGCTGCCCATCCTCAACGATCCGGTCTATCCGGTGGTGCAGGACGCCGATGTCCCGGAGGACTTCGCGCGGCCCCTGCAACTCCTGGCCCGGGTCCTCGAGTTCCCGGATCCGTGGTCCGGGCGGGCGCTACGGTTCGAGAGCGGGCTCGGGCTCACCGCCTGGGCGTGAGGCCCGACGGGGCGGACGGAGGCACGATGGCGCAGTACGGGGGTCGTGGACGGCATGCCGTGGTGATCGGCGGCGGCCCGGCGGGGCTGCTGGCCGCACGGGTGCTGGCGGCGCACGCGGAGAGGGTCACCGTGGTCGAACGCGACCGGTTGCCCGCCGGGCCCGGTCATCGTGCGGGTGTTCCGCAGGGACGGCATCTGCATGTGCTGCTGCCGAGCGGGCAGCGGGCCCTGGACGAGCTGCTCCCCGGGGTGACCGACGAGCTCGCGGGGGCGGGTGCCCAGCGGATCGGGATCCCGTCGGACGTGGTGCAGTTCCAGGGCGGCCGCTGGCAGCGTCGTACCGCGGCGCACTCCCGGCTGCTGGTGTGCACCCGGCCGCTGACCGACTGGGCGGTGCGCCGCCGGGTGCTGGCCGATCCGCGGATCGAGTTGCTGGACGGGACCGAGGTGACCGGTCTGGCGGGCAGCGCGGACCGGGTGGACGGCGTGCTGGTCCGGACGCGGGGCGCGGGCGGCTCCCGCGGACGTGCGAGTGGCACGCGGATCGCCGCCGATCTGGTCCTGGACGCGTCCGGCCGTACCTCACGTGCTCCGGAGTGGCTCGTGGCGGTCGGCGCGGAGCCGCCGCGGGAGGAACGGGTCGACGTGGGCCTGGCGTACGCGACGCGCTGCTTCCGCGGAGTGCCGGAGGACGCACTGCCGTCACGGGGGTTCTACGTCTTCCCGGGCGGCGGACGCCGGCGGGGTGCGTTCATGCTGCCCGTGGAGGACGGGTGCTGGCTGGTGACGCTGTTCGGTCCGCGCGGGGACGAACCACCGGTGGACGAGGCCGGGTTCATGGCGTACGCGGAGAGCCTGCCGTTCGGGCTGCTGTACGACTGGCTGGTGCGGGCGGAGCCGGTCGGGGGGACTTACGGGTTCCGCCGGACGGCCAACGTGCGGCGGCGGTACGACCTGTCCGGCCGGCGGCCTGCCGGGTTCCTGGTCGGCGGGGACGCCGCCTGCACGCTGAACCCGGTGTACGGGCAGGGGCTTTCGGTCGCCGCGCTCGGGGCACTGGCGTTGCGCGGTGCGCTTGAGGACCCGCGTCGGGTGCCGGGCACGTGCCGCGTGCAGCAGGCCCTGAGCGGCGCGTCGCGCCAGGCCTGGGGCATCGCGGCGGGGGCCGACCGACGGGTGCCGGGGGCTGCGGGCGGTGGCCGCCCGCTGTGGCGGCGGCCGTTGGAGTGGTATCTCGACCGGCTGGCGGTACGGGCGGCCGGCGACCCGGCGTTGTCACAGGTGTTCGCCGAGGTCAACGGCCTGGACGCGCCGCGCTCCGCGCTGTTCCGCCCGGCTACGGCCGCGGCGGTGCTGCTGCGGCCCGTCCCGGCGGCTCCGGACGGTCCGCCGCTGCGGGCGGAGTGCTGAGGAGGGGCCGCCGGTGCCACCGGGCCGCGACCGGCTCGGCGGGCGCCGCAGCCTCGGGCCGACGACAGCGCCGCTGCCTGGAGCGCATGGACCGGTAAGGCGCAGACCGGGAACACACCGTACGGAACCCCGGAGGCCGCCGGGCGCGCCCGGCGGCCTCCGGCCTCATTCGTCCTCCTTCGTCAGGCGCAGGGTGACCATTTCGAAGGGCCGGAGGGTGAGCCGGATCGCGCCGTCCACGGGCTCCGGGGCGCCGACCGGCCGTTCGAGGAGGTCGGTGGTCACACTGCGGGTGCAGGGGAAGCGGGGCCTGAGGCGCGCCGTGGCCCGGCCTCCCCGGGCCTCGTAGAGCCGCACGATCACGTCGCCGCTGCCGTCGTCGGCGAGCTTCACGGCGCTGACGACGACGGCGTCGTCGTCGACGGTGAACAGCGGGGCGACGGCGGAGGCGCCGGGGACGCGACGCTCGGGCAGATTGAGCGCATGGCCCTCGCGTACGGCGTCGCCGATCGTGGCTCCCGGCAGCAGGCCGTGCCGGAAGCGGTGGAGGCCCTGGTCCGTCCCGGGATCGGGGAAGCGGGGTGCGCGCAGCAGGGAGACCCGGACGGTGGTGGTGGTCCCGCGGTCCTCACTGCGGACCGTTCGGGTGACGTCGTGTCCGTAGGTGGAGTCGTTGACGAGGGCGACGCCCCAGCCGGGCTCCCCGAAGTGCACGAAGCGGTGGTTGCAGGCCTCGAACCTGGCGGCGTCCCAGCTGGTGTTGGTGTGGGTGGGCCGGAAGAAGTGGCCGAACTGGGTCTCGGAGGCGTACCGCTCGGTGTGGATGTCCAGGGGGAAGGCCATCTTGAGGAACTTCTCGGTCTCGTGCCAGTCGACCTCGGTACGGATGTCCAGGCGTTTGGCCCCGGCGCGGAGCGTGTGGACCTGGGTGACCGCGGAGGCGCCGAAGGTCCGGACGACATGGACGGAGACGGAGTCGCCGTCGTCGCTCGTGGTGATCCGGTCGGCGGACGTGAGGTCGGTGCCGGTGTTGCGGTAGAAGTGGTCGACGTCCCAGGCGTCCCACATATTGGGGAGGTCGGGGTGCAGTTGGAGGAGCCCCGCGACGGCCCCCGGCGGCAGGGTCTCCCGGCCGGCCTCCACGTCGTACACCGAGGCGATCAGGCCGCGGTCGTCGATACCGACGCGCAGCAGGCCGTTGTCGAGGACGTGGCCGCCGCCGGGACGGTCCGTTCGGACGGGTTTCCCGGCGACCGGCGAGGCGGCGGGGGCGGCGCCGCCCGCGGGCACACCGTTGCGGGTGTGCGGTGCCGCGTTGAAGACCAGCAGGGTCTTCGCGGTCTCGGGAGGACCGGCGAGTGCCGCCTGGGCGGCTTCGACGATTCCCTCCAGTTCGGCGGCGACGGCCGCGTGGGTCCGCCGGGCCTCGCGGTGCACCCAGGCGATGGAGGAGCCGGGCAGGATGTCGTGGAACTGGTGCAGGAGGACCGTCTTCCAGAGGCGGTCCAGCTGCTGGTGGGGATAGGGGAAGCCGCTGTCGACGGCGGCGGTCGCGGCCCACAGTTCGGCTTCGCGCAGCAGGTGCTCGCTGCGCCGGTTGTCCTGCTTGGTCTGCGCCTGGCTGGTGAGGGTGGCCCGGTGGAGTTCGAGGTACAGCTCGCCGGCCCAGACCGGCGGTTCGGCGTACTCCTCCTCCGCCTTGGCGAAGAAGGCGGCGGGCGGTTCCCACCGGACGGTGGCCGAGCCCTCCAGGCTGCGCAGCCTGGCCGCCTTGGCGACCATTTCGCGGGTGGTGCCGCCGCCCCCGTCGCCCCAGCCGGTCGGCGCGAGCGAGTGGCGGGCCCGGCCCTTCTCCTTGAAGTCGGCGGCTGCGTGGGCGATCTCGTGGCCGTGCATGGAGCAGTTGTAGGTGTCGACGGGCGGGAAGTGGGTGAGGATCCGTGTGCCGTCGATACCCTCCCACAGGAACGTGTGGTGGGGGAACGTATTGGTGCGGCTCCAGCTCAGCTTCTGGGTGAGCAGCCAGCGGCAGCCCGCGGCCCGGATGATCTGCGGCAGCCCCGCGGCGAAGCCGAAGGTGTCGGGCAGCCACACCTCTTCGCTGTCGATGCCGAACTCCTCGATGAAGAAGCGCTTCCCGTGCACGAACTGGCGGGCCATGGCCTCCGAACCGGGCATGTTGGTGTCGGACTCGACCCACATGCCGCCGGTGGGCACGAACCTGCCCTCGGAGACGGCTTTCTTCACCCGGGCGTAGACCTCGGGCCGGTGCTCCTTGAGCCAGGCGAACTGCTGCGCCTGGGACATGGCGAAGACGAAGTCGGGCTCGTCCTCGAGCAGGGCGGTCATGTTCGACGCGGTGCGGGCGACCTTGCGCACGGTCTCGCGCAGCGGCCACAGCCAGGCGGAGTCGATGTGGGCGTGGCCGACGGCACTGATGCGGTGCGCGGAGGGGTGGGCGGGAGAGGCGAGGACGCCGGCGAGGTGCAGCCGTGCGGACGCGGCGGTGGCGCCCACGTCCTGGAGGTCGACGGCGTCGAGGGCCCGTTCGACGGCGCGCAGGATGTCCCAGCGGCGCGCACCGTCCGCGGGCAGTTCCCTCATCAGCTCGCCCAGGACCTCCAGGTCCTGGACGAGCTCCCACACCGTGCGGTCGAAGACGGCGAGGTCGGCGCGGGCGAGTGTGTACTGAGGCTCGCCACCGGCGGTGGCCGGATCGCCCAGGGCCGTCGGCCGGAACCCGAGGATCACTGGGTTGGACGCCGCCTCGACGTGCAGGACGACCTCCTCGCCGCCGTCCACCGGGGCGCCGACGCGGACCCACTGGTTGCGGGGGCTGAGGCCCTTCACCGGCGTGCCGTCGGGCCGGTACACGAGGCCCTCGCACTGGAAGCCGGGCATGTTCCGGTCGAACCCCAGGTCGATCAGGGCCTCTACGGTCCGCCCCGCCCACGTGTCCGGGACGGTGCCGGTGACCGTGAACCAGCTGGTCCCCCACGGAGCGCCCCAGCGGTCGCCGACCGCGATGGGCCGCCTCGGCGCGGCGAGGCCCTCCGCCACCGGGACCGGCTCGCCCGGGGCGTGCCACACGGTGACGTCCAGGGGGACGTGCTCGGGGTACACGGCGGGCCGGATCCGCTCGTCGAGGACGCGCGTCAGCCGTGCTTCGACGAGACTGCGGTCGTCATGCATGCGGGCGGCTCCGTGGTCGTGGGTCGTCGGTGCCCGGGGGCACGGCCGTTGCGTGCACCGGGGCGGGGCCACGCAGAAGGTCTCCCCGACCGGGCCGGTGCCGAACCGGCCGGCGGGTCCGCTGTGCGCAGCGGACTCGACGCCAGGGGCGGCCGGACGCCCGGTGGGGCCCTCCCGGCGCGACGCCACGTCCTACGCCGCCCGATGAAACCGATGGAACCGACGAACCCGGCCCACTCGCCCCCGCAGAACGAGGACGCGCCGCCGCGCCGCCGCGCCGCCGCGCCGAGCAGAGAAACCTCCCGAGCGGAAACGCGAAACCGCCCCCGCACCGGCCGAAGCGGTGCGGGGGCGACGTCGTACGTGCGGACCGCGGGCCGTCAGCCCACGTCGGTCGTGCGACGGGCCGCGACCGCGGCGACCCGGCCGCGGACCAGGTACCAGCCGCCGGCGAGAGCGGCGACGATCAGCGGCAGGCAGTTGACGGTGGTCCGGCTGATGCCGCCGTCGAGCCACATCAGCACGAGCACCGACGCCAGGAAGACCAGCGTGACGATCTGCGTGTACGGCGCCCAGGGCAGCTTGTAGCCGGGGCGGGTGACCCGGCCGTCCTTGGACCGCTGCCAGAACAGCAGCGAGCAGACCATGATCATGCCCCAGGTGCCGATGATGCCGATGGAAGCGAAGTTCAGCACCAGTTCGAAGGCCTCGCCCGGCATGACGTAGTTCAGGGCCACGCCGAGGATACCGAAGCCCGCGGTGAGCAGGATGCCGCCGTAGGGCACGCCGCCCTTGTTCATCACGCCGGTGAACTTGGGCGCGGAGCCCGAGAGCGACATGGAGCGCAGGATGCGGCCGGTGGAGTACAGGCCCGAGTTCAGGCTGGAGAGGGCGGCCGTGAGGACCACGAGGTTCATCACGCCTGCGGCACCCGGGATGCCGAGCTTGTCGAAGAGGGTGACGAAGGGGCTCTGGTCGGCGGAGTACGCGGTGTACGGCAGCAGCAGGGCGAGCAGCACGACGGAGCCGACGTAGAAGAGGCCGACACGCCACATGATCGAGTTGATCGCCTTCGGCATGATCTTCTCGGGGTTCTCGGTCTCACCGGCGGCCACACCGCACAGCTCGACGGAGGCGTAGGCGAAGACGACACCCTGGATCAGCAGCAGCATCGGCATGACACCGCTCGGGAAGATGCCGCCGTTGTCGGTGATGGTGGCCAGGCCCGGGGTGTGGCCGCCGACCTCGTGCTGGGTGACGACGAGGAAGATGCCGACGAGCATGAAGGCCACCAGCGCGGCGACCTTGATGATCGCGAACCAGAACTCCATCTCACCGAAGTACTTCACCGAGATGAGGTTGGCGGCGAGGACCACGGCGAGCGCGATGAGCGCGAGCACCCACTGCGGGATGTCGCTGAACATCGCCCAGAAGTGGGCGTAGGTCGCGGCCGCGGTGATGTCCGCGATCGCGGTCGTCGACCAGTTGAGGAAGTACAGCCAGCCGGCCGTGTAGGCGCCCTTCTCGCCCATGAACTCACGGGCGTACGAGACGAAGGCACCGGAGGAGGGCCGGTAGAGGACGAGCTCGCCGAGCGCGCGCACGACGAAGAAGGCGAACACGCCGCAGAGCGCGTAGGCGATGAAGAGGGAGGGGCCCGCGTTGGCCATGCGTCCACCGGCGCCCAGGAAGAGGCCCGTACCGATGGCGCCGCCGATGGCGATCATGTTGATGTGCCGCGACTTGAGGTCCTTGCGGTACCCGGCGTCACCGGCGTCTACGTGGGGGGAGCTCGGCGCCGGTGTTCCGGCGGCGGGCGCGTCGGCCGCAGTCATGATGCGGTCACTCATGTAGTTGTTCGCCTTCGTGAGGGGGTGTGCGGTACCCGGCCGAATGCCGGAGGCCTTCCCACGGTGAGGAAGGTGGTCACCGTGGCGCGGCCCGGGGCGTGAAAGACCCAAGGGTTCATGGTTGGGCAACCCTGGGATTTTGGCAGTGGTCAACCTCACGTAGACATAGATCTGAGGTATTTCAGAGGTTTCAACAGAGTGAACCAAGGGGGCGAACGACCCTGGACGGGCAGGGAATGATCACTTCCGCCCTTGCGGGGGCCCTGTGACGATCTTCGCCGCATCCGTCCCGGAGGCCTTGGCATCGCCTTCGCGAACAGCATGGACGATCTTCCGGGCGGCCCGCGGGAGGGGCCGGACAGCAGGAACCGGAGGCCCTTTCCGGCAGGAGGGACCTCCGGTCACCGTGCACTGAGGGTCACGATGGGCGTCTCCGCCCGCGACGTGTCCCGCGTCACGCCTCGGTCAGCGTCTCCGCGGCTCTCTCCATCCGGAACGCCTCGTTGCCGAGACCGATCCGGGCGTGCGCTTCGGGACGGCGTGTGCGCAGCACGGCGCCGATGACCAGCCCCACGGCCAGCGCGACCCCGACGACGGCCGGCAGGGCCCGGCTGAGCAGGGAGCCGGGCCCCGAGCCGACGAGGACGTCGAAGTCCTTGACGGTGTAGACGGCGATCACCAGCAGGGCGGCGCCGGCCAGCCCGGAGGCGATCAGTCGCGGGAGCTGGGGCCTCGCCGCACCGCGCCGCACGAAGAAGACGATCACGGCGAACGAGGCCGCGGCCATCAGCAGGATCACACCGAGCGCCCCGACGTTGCCCATCCAGGTGAAGAGGTGCAGCACGGGGGCGGTCGGGTCGCCGGCCGGCCTGCCGTCGGTGAGTGCGAAGGCGAGCACGACCACGACGGAGACGACGGTCTGGAACAGCGAGCCGGTGGCCGGGGCCCCGCTGGCCTGGCTGGTGCGCCCGAAGGCGGCGGGCAGCAGGCCCTCGCGGCCCATGGCGAAGGCGTAGCGGGCGACGACGTTGTGGAAGCTGAGCATCGCGGCGAACATGCCGGTGACGAAGAGGACGTGCAGGACGTCGGTGAAGGTGTCGCCGAGCCGGCTGCCGGTGAGGCCGAAGAGCAGTGCGGGTCCCTGTTCCCGGGCGGCGGGAACGATGCCCGAGGGGCCGGCCGCGACGGTGAGCGCCCAGGAGCTGAGGGCGAAGAACAGGGCGACGAAGCCGACGGCGAGGAACATCACGCGGGAGACGACGATCTGCGGGCGGCTGGTCTCCTCGGCGTACACGGGAGCCTGTTCGAAGCCGACGAACGCGGCGATGCAGAAGCACAGGGCGGTGCTCAGACCCGCCCCGGTCAGGGTGCCGGGGTCGAACGCCCCGAAGGAGAGGCCTTCCGGGCCGGGCTGCGCCACGGCCGCGATGTCGAAGATCACGACGAGCACGCACTCGATCACGAGCAGGACGCCGAGGACGCGGGCATTGAGGTCGATCTTCAGCCAGCCGAGCGCGCCGACGGCGGCCGCGGCGGCCAGTGCGGGTATCCACCAGTCGAGCATGATGCCGAGGTAGGTGCCGAAGAGACCGGAGACCTCGAATCCGAAGATGCCGTAGATGCCGACCTGCATGGCACTGTAGGAGACCAGGGCGACGTAGGAGGCGCCGGCGCCGGCGGTGCCGCCGAGGCCGCGGGCGATGTAGGCGTAGAAGGCTCCGGCGTTGTGCACGTGGCGGCTCATCTCGGCGTATCCGACGCCGAACAGCGCGAGCACCGCCCCGAGGATCACGAAGAGGAGGGGCTGTCCGACGATCCCCATCACCGCGAATGTGGTGGGCATGACACCCGCGACGACCATCAGGGGTGCGCTCGCGGCCAGGACGGACAGCAGCAGGCCTGCCGTGCCCAGTCGGCCGGCCCGCAGGACCCGGTCCTGGCCCTTGTACGTATGGATCTCGCTGGTGCTGGAACTGCCCGTCGCCATCGCGAGCTCGTCCTTTCGGGTCGGTGTTACGCGGAGCCGAGCGCGGCACTGCGCGCGGCCGTGAACGCCCTGTACGGATCCAGGTCCGGATAGGACCAGGGCTGGGGGGTGACGTGCGGACCGATGCGGTGGAACAGCGCGGCGGCTTCGGCCGGGCGGCCCTCGCAGTGTTTGGCGTGGGCGAGGTAGTTGAGGTCGATACGGCTGCGGGGGTGGTCCTCGCCCTCCCATTCCAGCCACCAGTCGAAGGCCGTCTTCATCACCTGCCGGGCGCGCCGGCCCGTCCAGTGGCCGGAGGCGACGGGGTCCTTCGGCTCGCTGCCCGCCGCGGCGAGCACCCGGTACCGCTCCGCATGGGCGACCACCGGAAGCACCGCCAGCGGGGAATCGGCCGGCGCCTCCTCGGCGGCCCAGGCCGCGAAGTCGTAGACCTCGTGCATCGGGTCCTGCCCGGTGCCGGGCCGGCGCTCGGCCAGCCGGGCGGCCATCAGGTGATGGGCGTGATGGTGGTCGGGGTGGCGGGCCCGCACCTCGTCGAAGAACCGCGCGGTGTCGTCCTCGGAGCCGAGCGACCGGGCCAGCATCAGCATGGCCAGCCAGGGGGTGGGGTCGGCGGGGGCGAGCCGGGCCGCCGTACGGCAGGCCTCGTGGGCGCCCTCCTCGGCGGCCTTGCCGCGCAGTGCCCGGTGGACGACGGCACTGGCCAGCAGGGCGGCCGCATCGGGACTGTCGGGCTCCGCGATCAGCCATTCGCGCGCCCAGGCGGCCGCGCTGGAGAGTTCGCCCAGGACGACGAGGCGGTGCCCCCGGCGGTCCCAGTCGTCGCCCGTCACCGCGAGCAGCCCGCGAACCCTGGGCCAGCGCCCTTGCGCCAACTGCCCTCGGACAGCGACGAGTTCGGCATCCCCCAGCGCCGGGTCGAAGATCTGTTCGCCCCGCTTGCGGGACCGGCCGAGGGGCGGCGGAGGCGGTGACATCCCGCGGTATCTTCCTCCACAATGCGATGTGCGAGCGGATGATCACGCACAGCAAAGCGGTAGGCAACAGTCCGAGTCAAGACCCGGCACACACTCTGGCACGCTCAAATCGCGTTCGGGATCGGCGAGTTGATTGCTCAGGATCACGCCATGACGGACGACGGCACGCCCACGGCGCACAACGGTGCGACGGATCACACATCTCTTGAGCCTCTCCTCCTCGCTTTGCCCGGACCGCTGCGCGACCGACTGGTCGCCGCGGTGCTGTCCGGCGACAAGGTGTCGACCACCGGGCTGATC
Source organism: Streptomyces sp. NPDC030222 (assembly GCF_055573115.1). Lineage (NCBI taxonomy): Bacteria > Bacillati > Actinomycetota > Actinomycetes > Kitasatosporales > Streptomycetaceae > Streptomyces > Streptomyces sp. NPDC030222. Next base: position 34,223 of record NZ_JBVICA010000003.1, on the reverse strand, counting down.
GCGGAGTACGAGGCCGAGGGTGAGGAACTGCCGTACGTGGGACAGCGGTTCGCGCTCCTCGATTCCGCCGGGCGGCCCGTCGCGGTCGTCGAGACGACCGAGGTGCGGGTGCTTCCCCTGGGCGAGGTGGACCTCGCGCACGCCGTCGACGAGGGCGAGGGCTACGCCACGGTCGCCGAATGGCGTGCGGGACACGAGTCGTTCTGGCGGAGTCCCGAGTTCCTCGACGCGGTCGGCGACTCCGGGTTCACCGTCGACGACACCACCCTGGTCGTCGCCGAACGCTTCAGGGTCGCCGAGCGATTGAGCTGACCCGTCGGACTGCGCCGACCCGCCTGATACACGCCCCAGGACACCGGAGGGCCGGCGGACCGGCCGGCCGTGACCGCCGGGCGGGAGAACTCCCTTACGCCTCGGGTGTATACGCTGACCGACGCGCACAGCGCGGTAAGAGGGGGATGCGTGGCGCTCGGGCTGCCGTTCCCCTGGGTACTTCTGTCAGAGGGAAGAACGACATGCATCGCCGCTCCAGGGCCCTTCACGGGCTCGTGGCCACGGTACTGGGACTCACGCTCACCGCCTGTGGTGGTGACGGAGGCGGAGAGGGGGTGGGCGTCGCCCCCGAGAACCGCGGGGTGAAGAGCGAGAGCAAGGCCCTCAAGGAGAGTCCGCGCCCGAAAGTGGAGTGGAGCCCCGCACTGACGATGGGCCGGCCGGCTCCGGAGCTGTTCGATCCGACCGTCTCCGGCGGCGGGAAGTTCCAGGTGACCGCCGAGAAGATCGTCAAGGGAACCCCTGAGCAGATGGAGGAGGGTCGCTTCACCGGGGACGACGTGACGGGCGACACCCCGTTCTTCGTGTATGTGAAGTACACCCTGAAGGAAGGGGAGTCGGATTCCGGCAATCCCGACCTCAATGCCCACGCCAGGGCCCTCGACGAGAACGGGCAAGAGGTCGCGAGGCGACCGACCGTCCACGACGGCTATGTCGAGGGCGGCTGCCCCGTGGCGGACGCCTACACGGGCTGGGACCTCGGCGAGACGCGCACCCTCTGCTCGGTCTTCGTCGGGGACTCGTCGAATCCGCCCGCAAGACTCTCCTGGAGCGTGGACGCCGAGACCGCCGACGACTTCAAGTCGGGCGTCTCCTGGCAGTGGACCACCGAGTGACCGGACGGTGAACCCGCGTTCGTAGGAACCCGGACCGGCCGGAACCGCGGAGGGGGCTGCCGGCCGGGCCCCTCCTCCGCTCCGATCCGGCGGCCCGAGGACGGACCGGGCCTCCGTGTTCCCCGCCGTCAGCCGACCGCCTTCGCCGCGGCCCTGCCCGCCGTCCGGCCGGAGAACAGGCAGCCGCCGAGGAAGGTGCCCTCCAGCGCGCGGTACCCGTGGACTCCGCCGCCGCCGAATCCCGCGGCCTCGCCCGCCGCGTACACACCCGGCAGGGGCTCGCCGCCCTCGGCGAGGACGCGGGACGACAGATCGGTCTCCAGGCCGCCGAGCGACTTGCGGGTGAGGATGTGGAGGCGCACGGCGACCAGCGGGCCGGCGTCCGGGTCGAGGATGCGGTGCGGCGGGGCCGTGCGGATCAGCCGGTCGCCGAGGTACTTGCGGGCGCCGCGGATCGCGGTCACCTGGAGGTCCTTGGTGAACGGGTTGGCGATCTCCCGGTCGCGTTCGGTGATCGTGCGGCGCACCGCGGCCTCGTCGATGAGCGGCTCCTCGGTGAGCTTGTTCATGCCGCGCACCAGGGCGCCGAGGTCGTTCTCGACGACGAAGTCGGCGCCCCGTTCCATGAAGGCCCTCACGGGTCCCGGGACATCGGTGCGGGCACGGTCGATCACGCCGCGCACCGACCTGCCGGTGAGGTCGGGGTTCTGCTCGGATCCGGAGAGTGCGAACTCCTTGCCGATGATGCGCCGGTTCAGGATGAACCAGGTGTAGCCGTGACCGGTCCGCATGATGTGCTCAAGGGTGCCGAGCGTGTCGAAGCCCGGGAACAGCGGCACCGGGAGCCGGTTGCCGTGCGCGTCCAGCCAGAGCGACGACGGTCCGGGCAGGATACGGATGCCGTGCCGGGCCCAGATCGGGTCCCAGTTCTGTATGCCTTCGGTGTAGTGCCACATCCGGTCGCTGTTGATGTGCCGTGCGCCCGCGCGCTCGGCGATGCCGAGCACCAGCCCGTCGACGTGCGCCGGTACGCCGGAGAGCATGTGTTCAGGCGGGGTGCCCAGGCGCTGCGGCCAATTGGCCCGTACGAGGTCGTGGTTGCCTCCGATGCCGCCCGAGGTGACGATCACCGCCTGGGCCTTGAGCTCGAACGCCCCGGTGACCTCGCGGCTGCTCGCCGTGCCGCGCTCGGCCCGGCTCGGCGCGAGGATCTCACCGCTGACCGTGTCCACGGCCCCGGCGGTGCGGCCCAGGCCGGTCACCCGGTGCCGGAACCTCAGCTGGACCAGCCCCTTGGCCGCCCCCGCGCGGACCCGCCGGACGAACGGCTCCAGCAAGCCCGGCCCGGTGCCCCAGGTGATGTGGAAGCGCGGCACCGAGTTGCCGTGCCCGCCCGCGTCGTAGCCGCCGCGCTCCGCCCAGCCGACCACGGGGAAGAACCGCACGCCCTGCGCGTGCAGCCAGGCGCGCTTCTCCCCCGCCGCGAAGTCGACGTACGCCTCCGCCCACCGGCGCGGCCACTCGTCCTCCTCCCGGTCGAAGCCCGCGGTGCCGAACCAGTCCTGGAGTGCGAGGGCCCTGCTGTCCCTGATGCGCATCCGGCGCTGCTCGGGCGAGTCGACGAAGAAGAGACCGCCGAAGGACCAGTACGCCTGTCCGCCGATCGACTGCTCGGGCTCCTGGTCGAGCAGGACGACCCGCTTCCCCGCGTCCACCAGTTCCGCGGTGGCCGCGAGGCCCGCGAGGCCCGCCCCGATCACGATCACATCAGCGTCGTACGCCATGGGTCCGTCCTAGTGGTGGGGTGAGAGGTGCAGGGACGTGGGAGCGGAGAGCGGGGGTGCGTGCCGCGAGGGAAGTTACCGGTGGGTCAGATCTTGGGTACCCGAACGGCCCGCGTCAACTGGTTGGATGGACCCCATGAGCGCAGCGGACGAGATCCTCGACATCGTCGACGAGCACGACAGGGTCGTCGGCCGGGCACCGCGGGGCGAGGTGTACGCGCGCGGGCTGCGGCACCGTTGCGTGTTCGTCCTGGCGCGGAACGCGGACGGTCTGGTCTTCGTCCATCGGCGTACCCCGTCCAAACTGGTGTTCCCGTCGATGTACGACATGTTCGTCGGCGGTGTCGTCGGTGCCGGGGAGTCGTACGACGACGCGGCCCTGCGCGAGGCCGAGGAGGAACTGGGCGTCTCCGGTCTCCCCCGGCCGGTGCCCCTGCTCACGTTCCTCTACGAGGACGCCGCCGGCGCCGGGAGCTGGTGGTCCGCCGTGTACGAGGTGCGCTGCGACCTGCCGGTGCGTCCGCAGGCGGAGGAGGTGGCGTGGTACGCCTTCCTCACCGAGGAGGAACTGTCCGCCCGGCTCGGCGAATGGGCATGGGTGCCGGACGGTTTCGCGGCGTACGAGCGGCTCCTCGCGCACCGCGCCGCCGCGGACTGAGCGGCTTCCTCGCCCACCGCGCCGCCGCGGACTGAAGGGGGGCGCCGCGTGCCCCGCGAGGGCTCGCCCGGCAACGGCCCGGGTGGCCGCCGGACCGCACACCCGGTCGAGCGCTGTCGTCCATGCGGCGCACGCGGTCGGGAGCGCGCCCGTCCCGGTCGGTAGGGTGCGCCCGTGAGCGGCATCCTGGACACTCTGCGGCTGTGGTTCGCTCCCCGGCGCATCGGCGAAGAGGGCGAGACCCCGGACTACCGGTTCTCGCTCGCCAACGAGCGGACCTTCCTCGCCTGGATCCGTACCGCTCTCGCACTGATCGCCGGCGGTTTCGCCGTGGACCAGTTCCTCCCCTACCTCCAGCGCGCCATGCGCACCGGACTCGCGCTGGGACTGCTCGGGGCAGGTGTGCTCTGCGCGCTGCGCGCCGTCAACCACTGGGTGCGCTGCGAGCGGGCGATGCGGCGCGGGGAACCCCTGCCCATGAGCCGGTTCCCGACGCTGCTCGCCCTGACGGTGGCCGTGGTCGCCGTGGCGATGGTCGTGGTGGTGCTGTTCGGGTGGGAGGGCAGGTGACCGGCGCCCCCGTGGAGGACCGTGACCCGGGGCTGCAGCCGGAGCGCACCAGGCTGGCCTGGCGGCGGACCACGCTGACGTCCACGGTGGTCGCGGCGCTGGCGGTACGCCAGGTGGTGCGGGGCACCGTGACGGGCACCGGGCTGGCCGCACTGGGGCTCGGCGCGCTGGTCTGGCTGCTGCTCCTGGCCGTCGCCCACCACCGCGTCCGGGAACTGGCATCGGCCCGCCCTCTGCCGCTCGCACCGCGCACCGCCTCGGCCGTGGTCGCGTGCTCGGTCGCCCTGGCGGCGTTCGCTGTGGCGATACTGCTCTGAGGGGCGGCCGGTCGGCTCGGCCGTGCCGCCCGGCATGGCGTTCGGGCCCTGGTGACGATGCCGTCCGCGTGCATTCGGGTCCCGGCGACGAGGACGGCCCGCAGGGCGTTCCGGTCCCGGCGAAGACGATTCCCAGGGCGTTCCGGTCCCGGCGAAGACGATTCCCAGGGCGTTCCGGTCCCCGCGACGACGACGGCCCGCAGGGCGTTCCGGTCCCCGCGACGACGACGGTCGGTCCGGGCGTGGTGATCGCACCGGCGCGGCGCCGGAGCCGCTGGCTCGCCACCGAGAAGACACGGACCGGCACCGAAGTCCTGGCGGGTTCGGCACCGTGGTCCCCACGACCGGGAACCGAGGACCTGTGGAGGCGACGGCCGGAACCCGCTCCGTCCGCTTCCCCGGGCTCGCGCCCGACTGGCAGGCTGCCAGGGCCCGTTCACCTCTCCTCGACCGAAAGGGAGCAGCAGTGCCTGCAACCGAGCCGTACCTCCGCCAGCTCGCGCCCGACGTGTACGCCTACGTCCAGCCCGACGGCGGCTGGTGCCTGAGCAACGCCGGTTTCGTCAGCGACGGCGAGTCCACACTCCTCGTGGACACGGCGGCGACGGAGCGCCGGACCCACCTGCTGCGGGAAGCCCTGCTGGGGACGGGGGCACCGCTGCCCCGTGCGGTCGTGAACACCCATCACCACGGCGACCACACCTACGGGAACGGCGTCTTCGCCCCGGAGGCCGCGGTGATCGGCCACGAGACGTGCCGCTCGGAGGTGCTCGGAGCCGGTCACCAGCTGCATCTGATCTGGCCGGAGACCGACTTCGGGGACATCCGGATCACTCCGCCGACCATCACCTACGGCGACCGGATGACCCTGCACACGGGCGGAACGGAGGTGCGGCTGCTCCACCCGGGTGTCGCGCACACACGCGGGGACACGATCGTCTGGCTGCCCGAGCGGCGGATCGTCTTCACCGGCGACCTGGTCTTCCACGGGGGTACCCCCTTCGTGCTGATGGGGTCGCTCGCCGGCTCGCTACGGGCGCTGGAGCAGCTGCGGAGGCTGGGCGCGAAGACGGTGGTACCCGGGCACGGGGCGGTGGCGGACCCGTCGGTGTTCGACACGACGGAGCGCTATCTGCGATTCGTCGCGGAGCTCGCCGAGACGGGGCGCTCGAAGGGACTCGCCCCGCTGGAGACGGCGCAGGCCGCGGACCTCGGCGAGTTCGCGGAGCTTCAGGAGAGCGAACGGCTCGTGGCGAACCTGCACCGCGCGTACGCGGAGCTGGACGGTCTGCCCCCGGGCGCCCCACTGGACCTCGCCACGGTCCTGGGCGACATGACGGTGATGAACGGCGGAGTGCCCGTCGCCTGTCACGCGTAGGACCGACGCGGCCGCCGTTCTCGTGATCCTCACCGACGCGGCCGCCGCTCTCGCGATGCTGACCGACGCGATCGTCACCGTCCCGGTCCTCCCCGTCCCGGTCGTCCCCGGCGCGGACCTGCGGGGTGCTTCCCCGCGGGTCCCGCACGGACCGCCCGTGACCTGGCCGCACCGCCCGTGACCTGGCCGTACGACCAGGGCGTGACCGTGCGGGCCGCCCGCGGGAACACCTCCCAGGGGGTGACGTGGACGGCGGTTTACCCGTCCCCTCTGGACGGCATACCGACTGGTCGGCATCATGAGTCCGGCAGGTTCCCATCCACCGGCGCACGGAGGCAGGCACACCATGAGCGCAGTCCCCCCACCAGGCATCGACCCGGAGAAGCTCCGCGGTCACCTCGACCGCGAGCGCCCAGGCCTGGTGCGCGGACCGCTCAGCGCACGGCTGATCGAGGGCGGCCGCTCCAACCTCACGTACGTCGTCGGTGACGGCGAGAGCCAGTGGGTGGTGCGCAGACCGCCGCTCGGCCATGTCCTCGCCACCGCCCATGACATGAAGCGTGAGCACCGGGTGATCAGCGCGCTGCACCCGACGCCCGTCCCGGTGCCCGAGCCGGTGCTGATGTGCGAGGACGACTCGGTGCTCGGCGCGCCCTTCTACGTCATGGAGTTCGTGGCCGGCACGCCGTACCGCACGGCCGGCGAGCTCGCGGGGATCGGACCCGAGCGGACCCGGGAGGCGGTGCTCGGCCTCGTCGACACGCTCGTCGATCTGCACGCCGTCGACCCCGCGGAGGTGGGCCTGGCCGACTTCGGACGGCCCGAGGGCTTCCTCGACCGCCAGCTGCGCCGCTGGGGCAAGCAGCTGGCCGCCTCCCGCAGTCGTGACCTGTCCGGGATCGACCGGCTGCACGCCGCCCTCGGCCGGGCGCTTCCCGCTTCGCCGACGCCCACCGTGGTCCACGGCGACTACCGGCTCGACAACGTGCTGATCGGGCCCGACGAGCGGATCAGGGCGGTCCTGGACTGGGAGATGTCCACGCTCGGCGACCCGCTGACCGACCTCGGCCTGCTCGTGATGTACAGCAGCCCCCTGGACGTGCCCGGATCGCCGATCAGCACCACCGCCGGCGCCGCCGGCCACCCCGCCCCCGCCGAACTGATCGAGCGCTACGCGGCCCGTTCCGGCCGGGACGCCTCCGCGGTCTCCTGGTACACGGCCTTCGCGTGGTTCAAGCTCGCGGTGATCCTCGAGGGCATCCACTACCGCTACACGCTGGGGCAGACCGTCGGTGCGGGCTTCGACCGGATCGGCGAACTGGTGCCGCTGTTCATCGACCACGGCCTCACGACCCTCCAGGAAGGCTGAGAAACCCATGGACTTCGCTTACGACGCGCGCACCGAGGAGCTGCGGCGGAAGCTGCTCGCCTTCATGGACGAGCACGTGTACCCGGCCGAGCAGGTGGCGGAGGAGCAGCGTGCCGCGCTTGCCTCCCCCTGGGACACCCCGGCGGTCGTGGAGGAACTGAAGAGGGAGGCCCGCAGGCAGGGTCTGTGGAACCTCTTCCTCCCGGACACGGAGTACGGTGCCGGGCTGACCAATCTGCAGTACGCACCGCTCGCCGAGATCACCGGCCGCTCCCCCCACCTGGCCCCGACCGCCCTCAACTGTGCCGCCCCCGACACCGGGAACATGGAGGTGCTGGCGCAGTTCGGTGACGAGGCGCAGCGGAAGCAGTGGCTGGAGCCGCTGCTCGCGGGTGAGATCCGCTCGGCGTTCGCGATGACCGAGCCGGAGGTCGCGTCCTCCGACGCCACGAACATCGAGACCCGTATCGAGAGGGACGGCGACGAGTACGTCGTCACCGGCCGCAAGTGGTACATCTCCGGGGCGATGAACCCGGACTGCAGGATCTTCATCGTCATGGGCAAGACGGACCCGGACGGCGCGGACATCCGGCGCCAGCAGTCCATGATCCTCGTCCCCCGGGACACGCCCGGCGTCGAGATCCGGCGTGCGATGCGGGTGTACGGCTACGAGGACCACTCCCACGGCGGCCATGCCGAGGTGGTCTTCGACGGCGCCCGGGTGCCGGCGGCGAATCTGATCGGTGAGGAGGGCGGCGGCTTCGCCATCGCGCAGGCCCGCCTCGGTCCCGGCCGGATCCACCACTGCATGCGGCTGATCGGCATGGCCGAGCGGGCCATCGAGCTGATGTGCCGGCGCGCCGTCGAGCGGACGGCGTTCGGCAGGCCGATCGCACAGCAGGGCGTGGTGCAGGAGTGGATCGCGGACGCGCGGGTCGCGGTGGAGCAGCTGCGGCTGCTGGTGCTGAAGACCGCCTGGCTGATGGACACCGTGGGCAACCGCGGTGCACACACCGAGATCCAGGCCATCAAGATCGCGACACCGCGCACGGTCGTGGGCATCCTCGACCGGGCCGTCCAGGTGCACGGCGCGGGCGGTGTCGGCCAGGACTTCCCGCTGGCCGAACTGTGGGCCGCCGCGCGCACCCTGCAGATCGCGGACGGACCCGACGAGGTGCACCAGCGGTCGCTCGCCCGGCGCGAGCTGAAGCGGTACCTGTGAGCGCCACGGGCCGCCCGGAGGGGGTGGGGGGGGGGGGGGGGGGGGGGGGGGGGAGGGGGGGGGGGGGGGGGGGGGGGGGGGGAGGGGGGGGGGGGGGTGGGGGGGAGGGGGAAACGGGGACAGACGCGGCGGGACATCCCACCCGACGCCC
>NZ_JBVICA010000003.1:0-25595 GCF_055573115.1 Streptomyces sp. NPDC030222 | reverse complement strand
CCGGCCGTCGAGCGCCTGCCGGACCCCGACCCCCCCCCCCCTCCACCCCCCCCCCCCCCCCCCCTCTCCCCCCCCCCCCCCCCCCCACCCCTCCCCCCCCCCCCCCCCCCCCCCCCCTCCCCCCCGGACGCCTCCTAGTAGCCCGCGAAGGGCCGGTGGTCCGCCAGGGCCAGCTCGCGGACGAAGTCGGACAGCCGGACGGCACGGCCGGCCAGGAAGCGGACGAGCCGCGGGCGGTGCGACCCGTACGCGGCGCTCCACAGCGCGGGGACGCGGTCCATGACTCCAGCATGGGCGCGTCCCCCGGCCCGTTCCACCGGGGAGCGGCACGTCCGGCGCACGCGGTCACGCGTCGGCCCGGTCCCGTACGGACGCGGGCCGACCCGACCGCTCGCGAACGGGCGTCAAGGCCTCAGCGCGCGCAGCAGCAGATCGGCGAGGTGGTCGGCGACCTGCTCCGGGGAGAGGGGCCCGTCGGGACGGAACCACGTCGACAGGTGGTGCACCGAGCCGAAGTGGTAGTCCACCACGAGGTCCGCGGGGGTCGCCGAGGAGAACACCCCGCTGCGCTGGCCCTCTTCGATCAGCGCACGGAAGCGTTCGTGGTAGCGCCGGCGCTCGGCGCGCACCTGCTTGTGCTTCTCCGGGCTTAGGTGGTGCATCGAGCGGAAGAAGATGTCGGCGTCGTCGAGGTTCTCGATGGTGGTGACGACGACGTCGGCAGCGGCGTCACGGAGCCGCTGCTCCACGGGCGCGTCGGCGTCGGCGAAGGCGTCCAGGCGCTCCTGCTGAAGCCGGAGCACCCGGGCGTAGACCTCCTGGAGGAGGTCCTCCTTGGAGCCGAAGTAGTGGTAGAGCGCGCCCTTGGTCACGCCTGCCGCCTCGACGATCTCCTGGACCGACGTGCGATCGTACCCCCGCTCGGCGAACAGGCGCGTGGCGACGGCCAGCAGCCGCTGGGGGACGGGTGCGCCGTCTCCGTCCGTCGTCCTGGCCATCGCCACCACCCTCTCGTTCGTACGTCCGTGCCCGGCCGGGGCCGACACCTGTCCGTGCCATCACTTGAATGGGAAACCGCTTCCCTTTCCGAGGATCTTGCCACTCACGGACCCCCGTCCGCTCACGCCCCCGCCCCTTCCCCCTCCCACTTCTGCTGGATGTGGTTCATGCCGGCGAGCCAGCGGTCCGTGTCGGCCGCGCGCGCCGTGTAGTAGCCGGCGACCTCGGGGTGCGGCAGGACCAGGAAGCGGTCCTCCGCGATGGCGGTGAAGAGCGCGTCGGCGACGTCCTCGGGCTCGATCGCGGTCGGGGCCAGCACCAGGTCGCCGGCCGAGCCCGTGGCGCGCAGCATGTCAGTGCGGACGCCCTGCGGGCAGATGGCGTGCACCTTCAGGCCGCGGTGCCGGTAGGTCAGCGCCAGCCATTCGGCGAAGGCGAGCGCGCCGTGCTTGGTGACGCTGTAGGGGGCCGCGCCGATCATGGTGAGCAGGCCGGCGGCGGAGACGGTGGAGACGAACCGGCCGCCACCGCGCTCCAGCCAGCCGGGGAGCAGGTCGCGGGCCGCCCGTACGTGCGCCATGACGTTCACGTCCCAGGCCGCGGACCAGACGTCCTCGTCGCTGAAGGGGTCTCCGCCGGAGCCCAGCCCGGCGTTGGCGCAGTAGACGTCGACCGTGCCGCCGAGTGCTTCGCGGGCGGCGGGGACGATCGTGGAGGCGTCGCCCGGGAGGGCGACGGCACCGATCTCCGCAGCCACCGCCCTGGCCTTCTCCGCGTCCAGGTCGTTGACCACCACGGTGGCGCCCTCCGCCGCGAACCGGCGGGCGAGGGCGGCGCCGATGCCGCCCCCGGCTCCGGTGACCACCACTGTCGCGCCGCGCACCGCATCCATCGGCAACCGCCCTCCCTCGTCGGCCATGACCGCAGACTAACCAGTCGGTATGTACCTGCGGAAGGGCGGGTCCCCTGCGCGCTTCGTTCCCGCCGGGCGCTGTCGGCGCTAGCGTGCGTGGCCATGACATCGACTGCTCTCCCGGAGGTGGCGGAATGACTCTGTCCAGGCGGGGATTGCTCACTGTCACGGGTGCGGGTGCGATGGGCGCCCTCGCCGCGGCACCCGCCGCGGTCGCCGACACCGCCTCCGCACCCTCCTCCGGCCACGCCTCCGGACCGTCCTCCGCCCCCGGATCCGGCGCCTGTTCCGCGGGCCGCACCCCCGGGCGCCGGCTGCGCACGGGCTTCGAGCGACTGTCCGACAGCGGGTACGCATCCCTGGCCGGACAGCGCATCGGCGTGGTCACCAATCCCACCGGCATCACCCGGGACGCCCGGCACATCGTGGACGTCATGCACGCCGACGACCGGGTCGACCTGATCGCGGTCTTCGGCCCCGAGCACGGATTCCGCGGCACCGCCCAGGCGGGCGGCTCCGAGGGCCGCTACGACGACCCGTACACCGGCCTGCCGGTTTACGACACGTACGGCAAGAGCGGACGGGCCCTCGCCGACATCATCACCGCGTCGGGGGTGGACACCGTGGTCTTCGACATCCAGGACGTCGGCGCCCGCTTCTACACCTACATCTGGACCCTCTACGACTGCATGGCCGCGGCAGCCCTCGCCGGACGGCGGCTGGTGGTCCTGGACCGGCCCAACCCGGTCACCGGCCGGACGGCGCTCGGACCGGTCCTGGACAAGGCGTTCGCGACCTTCATCGGGCGCGAGCCGATCGCCCAGGCCCACGGGATGACGGTCGCCGAGCTCGCCCTGCTCTTCGACGGCGAGTTCCTCCGGGACCGCCCGGTGCGGCTGGAGACGGTGAAGATGTCCGGCTGGCAGCGCTCCGACTTCTACGACGCCTCGGGGCTGCCGTGGGTACCGCCCAGCCCGAACATGCCGACCCCCGACAGCGCCCTGGTGTACTCCGGCACCTGCCTCTTCGAGGGCACCAATCTGTCCGAGGGCCGCGGCACCACCCGGCCCTTCGAACTACTCGGCGCGGAGGGCATCGACCGGCGCTGGGCGGAGGCGGCCAATGCCCTCGATCTGCCCGGTGTCGGCTTCCGCGAGGCGTACTTCACACCCCAGTTCTCCAAGTTCCAGGGCAGGACGGTCGGAGGCGTCCAGCTCCATGTGCACGACCGTGCGGCCTTCGACCCGGTGCGGACCGGGATCGGGTTGCTGGCGACCGCCCGCCGCAGCTGGAGCGGATTCGCGTGGCGCCCCGACAACTGGATCGACAAGCTCACGGGGTCCGCCCTCGTCCGCACGATGATCGACGCCGGGGCCGGCCATGACGAGGTCGTCGCGGCCTGGCAGGAAGCACTCGCGACGTTCCGGACCCTGCGGCACCGGTACCTCCTCTACCGCTGACGGGGAGGCGGCCGACTGGACGACTGGACGGCGTCTGCAAGCGCTTTCCCGCCATGGCGACGCCGGCGCCGCCCGGCTGCCGGACCGGGCCCGGGACGTCCTCGCGGGCCGGCGGCACATCGTTCAGCGGTGCGACGGGAACTCGACCACCTGCTGGTATGTCGGCCGGTTCTGCCAGTGGACCATCGGATGCGTGATACCGCCGAGCGCGCGGTGGGAGATCGCGTCGGCGCACCACTGGTCGCCCGCAGCACACGTCCCGTCCCCCGGATACACCTGGGCGGCAGTCCTGGAGGCAGCCTGTTCCAGGGTGGCGAGCAGGGCGCCGCGGCACCGGGACAGGTCGCCCGCCCCGCAGTAGGTCCGGGCGAGACGGCCCCGGACGGGCTTCCCCAGGACCTGGCGGAGGTCCTTGTCGACGTAGCTCCACCAGCCGTACTGGAAGGCGGAGCCGGCATGGGAGCCGGTGGGCCCGTGCCCGGCCGACGGGGATTCGTCGACGGTGAGGTTGGCCGTGAGCGACGTGTAGAGGTCGTCGCCGAGACCGGGCCGGAACACGGCGTCGACGAGCAGCGGCCACCAGGCGTCCATGATCCGCACGGCGTCCGGATGGGTGTACGCCCGGGACCCCTGCCGGGTCTCCTGGCGCCGCGCACCGGCCGTCAGCCAGCTCTCCAGTTGCCCGACCGCGGTGCCGAGCCGGGGGTCGGTGACGGGTGAGGAGCGTATGACGGCGAGCAGTTCGGGCAGCACGTCCTCGCCCCGCAGATCGGTGACCGCGGCCTCGGCCATGGCACGGGTGAGTGAGGCGCGGGTGACGCCGCCGTCCGCGACGAGCTTCGCGACGCGATCGTCGAGGAGGTCGCCGCGGTGGACGGACCCGTTGCCGAAACCGGCCGCCGAGTACTCCAGGGCCTGCCTGTTGTTCCAGGAGACGTAGTAGTCCTGGCCGGTGGACCGCGGGTGCTCGACGAACGGGGTGTAGGCGGATTCGTTGTGGACGGGGTCGAAGTCCCGCCATTCGTAGGCGGGTTCGGCGGCCACCGGGAGCGAGGGGTCGACACCGGGAGCGCGCACCGGGTTCATGCCGCTGTTGTAGTAGGCGGCGGTGCGCGAATCGGCGTAGAACCAGTTGAAGGCGTAGTCGATGTGGTGGGCGGCCTGCTGGAAGCTCGCGGCGTCCGTCACGAACGACGGGTCGTTGAGCATCTGGAAGCCGACGATCGACCCTGCTTCGTGACGGTAGGTGGAGCGCAGCGACGTGTAGGCGACGGGTTTCCCGGCGACCGTCGCCCGGTGGGTGACGATGCCGTACGCAGTGCGCCAGACCTGCATCCGGTACGACCCGGCGGGGGTGGGGTCGGCGACGGTGGGCTTCCAGGCGTTCCTGCGCTCCAGCTTCTCCATCGGGGTGCACACACCGCGGTGGAGGTAGTGGGTGGCGGACCGGTCGGGGGTTCCGCCGGCGGGATCGCAGAGGGCGACCGCGTAGGTGTCGGTGATGTCCTGGCCGGCGGAGGTGGCGCTCCAGGCGTAGTCCTGGCCGCGGCCGAGCTGGACGTACATGCCGACGCCCGCGAAGGAGGCGCCGCGCGCGCTGATGCCCGGGCCCTGGATCTCCTGGAGCATCAGCAACTGGGGGGCGAAGTAGCCGGTCTGGGGGCCGAAGACGGCGACGGGGTGGCCGCTCGCCGTGTGCGCTCCGGAGACGAGGAGCGCGTTGGACATGCCGGGCCGGCGGGTCGCCGGGTCCGGCACCTTCAGCTGCCGGGACCGTGCGGTGGCCGCGGAGCCGGTGCGGTCGTGCACGAGCTGCTCCGGGACCACGGAGCCCGGGTCGGGCAGGGCGGTGCCGCGGGCGTTCTCCGGCCTGCCCGCGTAGGGGAACCGGGTGCCGTCGTGGACGGTGAGCACGGACTCGGGATCGTTGCGCTGACGGAAGGACTCCCAGACCTCGGTGCCTTCCGCGACCCCGTACTTCTGCTGCGCGGCGAGCAGCGAGAGTGCGGCGGTGACCTCGCCCCCGCCGCCGTTGCCGAACAGTCCGCCGACGACGGAGGCGAGCGCGATCAGGTCGGTCAGCTTGAAGGGCTGGATCTCCCCGACGTTCGTGATGGAGTCGATGTGGCCGGTCAGGACGTACTCGCCGGGGAAGTAGCGGCCGTTCTTGGACGCTTCGCGGTAGGCGTTGATGCCGTCGGTGTAGGCCTGCGCGTCGGCCATGGCCTGCCTGCCGCGTTCGCCCTCGGTGGCCAGGATCCGGTCGATCTGGGCCTGGAGGTCGGCCTCGGTGTAGGGGGCCTGGGGCCAGAACTGCTGCTCCAGGCCCTGGTTGGCGAGGACGCCGCCGGCGAAGGGGGTCAGGTCGCCCCGGCCCACGTGCCGGAAAAGATCCATGACCCAGAGCCGGTCCTGGGCGGCGGCGTACCCGGCGCCGAACTCGGTTCCGTAGCGCGTGGTGCCCTGGATGTGGGGGGCACCGGTCTTCTTGTCACGGGTGATGGTGACGTCGGAGCGCGGCCGGCTGACGGACTCGACCTGGTCCTGGGGGACACCGAAGGAGGCGGTGTTGAAGAAGTCGGTGAGCTTGGCGTCGGTGAGGGTCGACTGTCCGGCGACGAGGGCGTCGTAGCGGGCGAGTTGGTCCCCGCTGTGGGCGGGCCGGGTGCCGAAGACGCGATGGGCGAGGATCGCGGCGAGCGTGGCGTTGCCATTGTTGCCGGGCGGCAGGATGTCGAGGCAGAGGCCCTGGCAGTGGTCGGTGACGGCCGTCGGGGCGGCGGGCGCACTCGCCGTGGCCGCGGGAAGCGGTGCCGCCGCTAGGACGGCGGCGAGCCCGAGGACCGCGGTGACGGTCACGGCTCTGAGCTGTGCGATACGTCCGGTTCGTCGTCGCATGCATGCTCCAGGGGGATGCGGGTGCGGCGGAGGTTAATGGCGGTGGGGGCAATCGTTAAGATGAGCGGCCGTCACTTTTCCGCATGTCCGCGAAGGGTCGGCAACCCTTCACACCGGGCCCGCATCACAGAATCGTTCGGGCCGGTACGCGACCGGGCCGTGGGAGAACCCTCTCCCGGGCACCTTCCGGAGACCCGCCGCCGACGGCTGCTCCGGCGACGCAAGCCGCAAGAATCCGGCCGTGTTGGCACTCCCCTGATTTTCGATGGAGCCGATCGGGGAACCCGTACGTCCATTCCACGACACCGAAGCACATCAGCGACGGAGGTGGCGAAGAGATGGCCGGATTCCGGAGTCTCGCGAGACAGGTGCGCGATCCGCGGAACGACCTCGCCCTGCGGAGGTACTCACTGCGCAAGTGCCTGGAGCGGTTCGCTCCTTACGGGCACCGGGCGACCTGGGACCATCTGTGCACCAGGCACAGGTTCGGTCCCGAGGACCGGGCCCCCGATCCGGCGCGGCTGGCGGCCGCGCTCGACGAGCTGGAGGCGGCACGCGCCGTATGGCTCGCCCATGAAACGGAGTTCGCCGAACGCCGACGACGCGAGAAGCACGCGGGGCTGCGCCGCCCCGGTTCGTTCGACGACTGGCACCGGCGCGCCCGGGGCGGCTTCGGAGTCGCCTGGTGCGACGATCCGGCGGTCCACCCCGAGGCGCCGCTGGACGACGTGCTGCGCCGGCTGATCTCGGCGCTCCGGGCCTCCCCCGGCGACGCCTGCCCGGTGTGCGGAACCCACCGGCTGGTCTGGAAGCAGGGCCTGGCCCACGAGCCGTGGAGCGGCCCGGTCTGCACGGGCTGCGGAGTCCTGGTGCCGCGGCCCGTCCTCACGACCGACGCCCTGTCACGGGCCGCTGCGGCACGGCACCCGCTCGCCACGGTGGCGGGGGGGGGGGGGGGGGGGGGTGTGCTACCGCCCCCCCCCCCTCCGCCCAACCCTACCCCCCCTGAACAAAAACCCCCACCCCTTCGCGACCCCCACCCCCCCCCCCCCCCCCCCCCCCCCCCCCCCCCCCCCCCCCCCCCCCGCTCCCCCCCCCCCCCCCCCCCCCCCCCCCCCCCCCCCCCCCCCCCGCCGTCGGACCGCTCCGGCATCCCGGGGAACACGCAGCCCCTTGTGAATGCGCCCCGGGCCCGCCCGTTTCACGGCCGCCGAAGTGCGCCCGGCGACGCGGCCTTGCCGCGAGTCCGCCCGCCGCGGGGCGTGTCCGGTGGAAGGCCGGCGGCAGCGGACGGTCTCGGCCCTGTCCGGCGACGACGGCGAACCGGCAGACCGTAGCAGAGGGTTATTCACTGGCCCTCCCATTTTGCGCTCCGGACAGTGGAAGTGACGATCTGCCGGTTACGGGGAGGAGCCCTGACATGTCGACGCTGCGGGTCACCGCCGAAGTGGTGACCATCCATGAGCATCCCAACGCCGATGCCCTCGAACTGGCCCAGGTGGGGCTGTACCGCGCCGTCGTGGCGAAGGGTGCCTACCGCACCGGCGACGTGGCCGTCTACATCCCCGAGCAATCCGTGCTCCCGGCCGGGCTGATCGAGGAGCTGGGGCTCACCGGCCGGCTGGCCGGGAGCAACGCCGACCGGGTGAAGGCGGTACGGCTGCGCGGCGAGCTGTCGCAGGGCATCGTGTGCCGGCCGCGGGCGCTGGCCGATGTCGACCTGGCCGGGGCGGCCGCGGAGGGAACCGACTTCGCGGACGTCCTCGGCATCACCAAATGGGCCCCGCCGATACCGCCCACGATGAGCGGCGACGTCGAGCGGGCGCCGGACCTGCTGCCCTGGGTCGACATCGAGAACATCCAGCGCTATCCGGACATCTTCCAGCCGGGGGAACCCGTGGTGCTCACCGAGAAGGTGCACGGGACGGCCTGCCTGGTCACCTATGACGCGCGGGAGGGCCGGGTCCAGGTGTCGTCGAAGGGGTTCGGCGCCAAGGGCCTGGCGCTGACCGAGGACCCGCGGAACCTGTACTGGCGCGCCGTGCACGGGCACGGTGTCCCGCAGGCCGCGGCGCGCATCGCCGAGAAGCTGGGCGCGAGCCGTGTCGGCATCTTCGGCGAGGTGTTCGGCGCGGGCGTCCAGGACCTGCCCTACGGCGCGAACGCCCGGAGCGAGGAGCTGGGTTACGCGGTCTTCGACGTGTCCGCCGACATCGACGGACGGGTCCGCTGGCTGGACGCGGCCGAGCTGCTGGACGGTGAGCTGCCGCTGGTTCCGAGGCTGTACGAGGGCCCGTACGACATCGAGCGGGTACTGGGGCTGGCGACGGGT
Source organism: Streptomyces sp. NPDC030222 (assembly GCF_055573115.1). Classification (NCBI taxonomy): domain Bacteria; kingdom Bacillati; phylum Actinomycetota; class Actinomycetes; order Kitasatosporales; family Streptomycetaceae; genus Streptomyces; species Streptomyces sp. NPDC030222. The sequence continues at coordinate 16,993 of NZ_JBVICA010000003.1, read as the reverse complement.
CGGGAGACCGTCTCGGGACGGGAACTGCACCTGAGGGAGGGCGTGGTGATCCGCCCGGTCACCGAGCGGTACAGCCCTGTGGTGGGCGGCCGCGCGATCGCCAAGGCGGTGAGCCCCGCGTATCTGACCCGTAAGGGCGGCACCGAGTTCGAGTAGGGGCGACAGGCGCGAAGCAGCCGCACCGCCTCCCGTAGGGCTCGGGAGGCGGGGCGCCGGTATCAGGCCGTACGGCGCTGTTGTCGGGTCGTGCGGCGCTGTCAGGTCGTGCGGCGCTCGGGGAGCAGTCGGGAGCCGCTCATGCGGTCGCCGAAGACGTCGTCGGGGTTGGAGAGCACGCAGTTCTCCAGCGACAGGCAGCCGCAGCCGATGCAGTCGGTGAGGTGGTCGCGCAGACGGGCGAGCTGGTCGATGCGCTCGTCGAGTTCGGTGCGCCAGGTCTCGGAGAGACGGGCCCAGTCCTCCCGGGTGGGCGTGCGCTCCTCGGGGAGCTCCGCGAGCGCGTTGCGGATGGTGGCCAGCGGGATTCCGACGCGCTGCGCGGCACGGACGAAGGCGACCCGGCGCAGCGTGTCGCGGGTGTAGCGGCGCTGGTTGCCAGCCGTCCGGCGGCTGCTGATCAGCCCCTTGGCCTCGTAGAAGTGCAGCGCGGACACGGCGGCGCCGCTGCGCACCGACAGCTGGCCGACGGTGAGTTCGTGGACTTTCTCCGGAATGTGGGGCATCCCGGCAACCCTACTGGGCCGTGGTCCGACCGTTGACAGGAAGGACCACCGTCAGCATGCTAAGCAAGCGCTTATACACGTGCAGCGAGAGGCAGGGACCAGGGACATGGCAGAGCCGAGGATCTTCACGTCCGCCGAGGAACTGCGGGCCGGTGCGGGCGAGCAGCTGGGGTACAGCGACTGGCTGGAGATCGACCAGAAGCGGATCGACACGTTCGCCGATGCCACGGGCGACCACCAGTGGATCCATGTGGATCCGGAGCGCGCCGCCTCGGGACCGTTCGGCAGGACCATCGCACACGGCTATCTGACGCTGTCCCTGCTGCCGGCCCTGGTGCCGCAGATCATGCGGGTCGAGGGCATGAGGATGGGGCTCAACTACGGGACGAACAAGGTGCGTTTCCCCGCGCCGGTGCCGGTGGGCTCACGGGTACGGGCCACCGCCGTCCTGAAGGAGGTCGAGGAGGCGGGCGGCGGCGTACAGGTGACCGCCCTCGTCTCGGTCGAGCGCGAGGGCGGCGACAAGCCGGTGTGCGTCGCGGAGTCCGTGTCCCGCTACTACTTCTGAGCCGCCCCGACCATGCGCAGGACGAGGTCGGCGTAGAGATCGCCGACCTCCCCGGGCGTCCTGCGGCCGCCGACGTCGAACCAGCGGGCCACGTCGATGCACAGGGAGAGCACCGCAAGGGTGGTGCCGGGCACGTCGGGGACGTCGAACTCCCCTGCCGCCACCCCGTCGTTGATGATGCGGCGCACCGCCGCGTCGCTCTCCCGGCGCAGCTCCACGATCTCGGCGTAGTGCTCCGGGCCGAGCGCGTCGAGTTCGTACTGCACGACCTTGGCGGTGTTGCGCCGGCCGGCGTGCCAGCGGACGAAGGTGCGGACGGCGTCGGCCAGCCGCTCGGCGGCCGTGCCCTCGCCGTCGGCGGCGGTGCGGAGGATCGCCAGCGCCTTGTCGTGACCCACCCTGCTGATGCGGTGGAGGAGCTCTTCCTTCGTCTTGAAGTGGATGTAGAGCGCCGCGGGACTCATCCCCGCCCGGCCCGCGATGTCACGGGTCGTGGTGGCGTGGTAACCGCGTTCCGCGAAGGCCTCGACGGCGGCGACGAGCAGCCGCCGGGCCGCCTCGGGGGTGACCTCCACCCACGCCGGGTCCTCGGCGTTCTCCTCGGTGCGGTCCGCTTCCTCCGCGGTGCTCATGGTCCCTCGCCCCTTCCGTCCGCCAGGACGAACACCATACCGCGAAGGTGAGCAAGCGCTTAGCGCTTGTCACAGCTTCTGGAACGGGTCGTGCTCGGCAAGGAGCCTCTCCAGCCGCGCCTGGTCGACGCGGCTCACGATCTGCCCTGCCTCCTGCTTGTCCCTGACCACCTTGGACAGGGTGAACGCCGAGGTCGTCAGATAGAGGACCGCGATACCGAGGAAGGCGCGGACTCACACGTCCGCGTCGAGGTTCAGGATACCGACGGCGGTGGCCCCCAGGGCCACCGCGAAGGAGGCGACGGCCTGCCCGTAGTAGGCCGCGGTGTTCTGCTGCTTGACCGGTGTGTCACTCATACGGCCAGCTTCCCGACCTGCGACCGGACGCACATCCGTACGGATACTCAGTCGGCTGCTCAGAGGCGGGTCATGGTGAACGAAGCACTCGATTAGCACTGCTAGTTTATTGGTGGCGGCCCTACTATGTGCGCCATGGCCCGACCGCGCAAGCCCCTGCTGAGCCGAGACCGCATCGTCGAAGCGGCGAGCGCCCTGGTGGACGCCGAGGGCCTGGAGGCCGTCTCCACACGGCGTCTGGCCGCGGAACTCGGCGTGAGCGGCCCGTCCCTCTACAACCACTTCCGCACCAAGGACGAGATCCTGGAGGCGGTCGCCGACGCGGTCTCGGCCCAGGTCGACCTGTCGATGTTCGACGACGACCGGGAATGGCGGACCGCCCTGCACGACTGGGCCGTCTCCTACCGGGCCGCCCTCGCCGCCCACCCCAACATCGTCCCGGTCCTCGCCCGCGGCCCGGGCCGCCGCCCGGCCGGACTCAGGGTCGCCGACGCCGCCTTCGGCGCGATGGTCCGCGCGGGCTGGCCGCCCGCCCAGGCCACCCACATCGGCGCCCTGGTGCGCTACTTCGTCATGGGCTCGGCCCTGAGCTCCTTCGCCCGTGGCTTCGTCGACGACGAGGCGGCGTACGACCCGTCGGACTACCCGCACCTGGGGCAGGCCCATCTGCTGGCCGAGCGTCAGCAGAAGGTGGACCAGGGCGCCTTCGAAACCGGCCTCCGGGCCCTGATCGAAGGCCTGTCGGCGCAGTTCCAGGAGCTCGGCCGGCCGGCGGAGGGGTGATCCGGCCGGCGTGTTCCACGTCGCCGAAGAGCCTGACGGAGCCGTGCGGCACCCCGGCCGATCCGTCGCGGCCCGGGCACCCGTTCAGGTCCGGACGGGACGAGGGGGCGTCCGGGGGATCAGGGTCGGACGCCCCCTGGGCCTGGGCTGGAACCAACACCGTCCAGTCAGGGCTGGAACACCACCAGCGACCGGCCGCCCCGTCCCGCGAGCATGTTGTCGAACGCCCCGGGGATGCCCTCCAGCCCGATGCGCTCCGACACGAGGGCGCCGAGGTCGAGGCGGCCCGCCCTGATGTGCTCTGCGAGCACGGGCAGGTCCTTCGCCGGGTCGCAGTTCCCGTACACGCAGCCGGACAGCGTGCGGCCGAAGTGGAAGATCTCCAGGGCCGAGAACGAGACCCGCTCCTCCTTGCCGCCGATGCCGACGACAGTCGTACGGCCGCCGCGCCGAGTGGAGTCCCAAGCCGTGCGGATGGTCACGGCCCGGCCGACGCATTCGACGGCGGCGTCGGCGCCATGACCACCGGTCAGTCCGCGGATCTCCTTGGCCGTGGTGTCGGACGCGACGAGGAAGTCCGTGGCGCCGGCGCGGCGCGCGAGTTCCTCCTTCCCCGGGGAGACGTCGACGGCGATGATCCGGGACGCCCCGGCGATCCGTGCCGCCTGGAGGACCGCGAGCCCCACCCCGCCGACTCCGAACACGGCCACCGACTCTCCGGGCCGTACCTGTGCGGAGTGGTGGACGGCCCCGTAGCCGGTGAGCACGGCGCAGCCGAGCAGCGCGGCATCGGCGAGCGGCACACCGGCGGGCAGCGGCAGGACGCAGTTCTCCGGGACGACGGTCTCCTCGGCGAACGCGGCGACGCTCAGGCCGGGGTAGAGCTCCGCGCCCGCGGCGCTCCGGGCGTACGGCTGCACCGCGCCGGCCATCGCGTTCGCGCAGAGCCACACCTCCCCGAGCGAGCAGTGGTGACACCTGCCGCAGGACGGCGCCCAGTTGAGGACCACCTCGTCACCGGGGGCGACCGCGGTCACCCCTTCGCCGACGGATACGACCGTGCCGGCGCCCTCGTGGCCGAGCACGGCGGGCACCGGCTGGCGCAAGGTGCCGTTGGAGAGGGACAGGTCGGAGTGGCAGACCCCGGCTGCGGCGAGCCGGACCCGCACCCTGCCGGGTCCGGGCTCGGGGAGGTCGATCTCGCCGATCTCCAGTGCGGAGTCGACGGCGGGCAGGACGGCTGCGCGGACCACTTCTCGTGTGCTCCCGGTTCAGAACTGGAGGGACTTGGTCTGGAGGTACTCGGTCAGACCGTGCGGGCCGAGCTCGCGTCCCACACCGGACTGCTTGTGCCCGCCGAACGGCGCGAGCGGATTGAACCGGCCGCCGTTGATGTCGACCTGGCCGGTCCGCAGACGGCGGGCGAACGCCACCGCCGTGTCCTCGTCGGCCGCCCAGACGGCTCCGCCGAGACCGTATACCGTGCCATTGGCGATGCGTACGGCGTCCTCCTCGTCCTCGTACGCGAGGACCGAGAGCACCGGGCCGAAGATCTCCTCCTGTGCGATCGTCATCTCGGGCGTCACGTCGGCGAAGACGGTCGGGCGGACGAAGTAGCCCTTGTCGAGCGGAGCCTCCGGGCCGCCGGCGACGATGCGGGCGCCCTCCTCGACGCCGCGCTGGATGTAGCCGCGCACTCGGGCCTGCTGCTGGGCGTTGACGACGGGGCCGAGCTGCTCGCCCGGCACGTACTTCGCCACGGCCTCCGCGGCGAGCGCCACCGCCTCGTCGTACTGGTCGCGGTGGACCAGCAGGCGGGTCTGGGCGTTGCAGCTCTGACCGGTGTTGGACATCACGTTGGCGACGTTCGTGGTCACCGCCTTGGCCAGGTCGGCGCCGGGCAGCACGACGTTCGCGGACTTGCCGCCGAGTTCCAGGGCCACACGCTTCACGGCGGATCCGGCCGTGGCTCCGATCTGCTTGCCGACGGTGGTGGAGCCGGTGAAGGACACCAGGTCGACGTCCTCGTGCGCGGCCAGAGCCTGTCCGGCGACCGGACCGAGGCCGGTCACGAGGTTGAACACCCCGGCGGGCACGCCCGCGTCGTGGACGGCCTCCGCGAACAGCTGGGCGGTGAGCGGGGTGTCCTCGGCGGGCTTGAGGACGACCGTGCAGCCGGCGGCGAGCGCGGGGGCGACCTTGGCGACGATCTGGTGCAGCGGATAGTTCCAGGGCGTGATCGCACCGACGACGCCGACCGGCTCGAGCAGCACGCGGGAGTTCCCGATCCGCTCCTCGAAGGAGGCGGAGGCGGCGAGCTCCGCGTAGGAGCCGGCGACCGCGAGGGGCAGACCGACGTGTACCCGCTGGGCGAACGCCGGCAGCGCGCCGAGCTCCGCGGTGACCGTCTCGGCGATCTCGTCCTTGCGTGCCGCGAGTGCGTCGCGCAGCGCGGCGATCAGGGCGGCGCGTTCGGAGGGCGGGGTGGCGGCCCAGGCCGGCAAGGCCTCGCGGGCGGCTCGCACGGCGGCGTCGACGTCCTCGGCCGACCCTGCCGGTACGTGGCCGATGACCTCCTCGTCGACCGGGTTCACCACGGCGATCGTGTCCCTGCCCAGGGCGGCCCGCCATTCGCCGCCGATGTACATCCCGTCGTGGGCCTTCATCGCATTTCCTCCCCGCGCATGGGCGTCGACCGGCCTTCGCGGCCGCACACCAAACTAGCGCTGATAGTTTTTCGGCGCCAGAGCCGTCCTGGTCCGTGGCTCCGCCGTCCGACGTCCTGAGGCAGTCTCCCCCGAGGGCGCGCCCTCGGAGGTCAGCGGAGCCTGCGACCCGGCGAAACGGCGTGAAACAGCCGCTTGCCGGGGACGGATGCCCTCACTGGGAGGAGGTCGACTTTGGGGCGTGTCCGGCCGGGTGTCGGACGGGGGGATCCTCGTGCCTGCGGAACGGGGCGTCGGGCGTCGGAGCCCCTGGCCGGCGTACCGCCCGAACTCGGTTCGTCGGGGTTCTCGTGCCGACGGGGCGGCGGGGCCGTAGGGGCTCAGCAGCCGCAGGAAGAAGCAGGTCGCCTGGCCTCCGGCGGCCGCGGAGCGAAGACGAACGTCCGGCCTCGGCGATGGCAACGCGGAGGGGTTCAACGCTCGGACCGACAGCCGCAGCGCCGGCGCCCGGGAGTCGACAGGCCGACCTCGGACAACCGGGGCACGGCCGTCGGGACGGAGACGAAGGCCCGGCACCAGGCAACGGAGGGCACCGGCACGCGATCCGCCGGCTGGGCGAGCCGGCGCCGTCATGGCAAATGGGCGCGGGCCCGTGACCGGACCGGTGACCGTTGCCGAACGACGCGACGAATACGGGCCGGGCCGGCCCCGCCCGGCGGGAGCCGACGGTCAGGTCCGCGACGAGGGGCCGGCCGTGTGCCCCGGGCCGCTACGTCGTCGCCGCCGCACCCCGCCGGGCGGCCGGCGTCTTGAGCTCGGCGAGGTGGGCGAAGACGACCACGTTCGAGGCGTAGCCGCCGGCGTTCCGGTGGAACTCGCCGCCACATGTCAGCAGACGGAGCTCCGGGCGGTTCGCCTCGCCGTAGACCTCGGCGTCGGGGAACTTCGCCTTGTCGTAGGTGCGCACCACGTCGACCGTGTACACGGCCGTCCGGCCGTCGGCCCGCACGACGTTGACGAGATTGCCCTGACGGAGGTCCTCCAGTTCGTAGAAGGCGGCCGGTCCGGTCCGGGTGTCGCGGTGGGCGGCAGCCACCGCGGTTCCCTTCTCACCGGGTGCGGGACCGTCCTTGTACCAGCCCACCAGCCGCGGGTTGTCGACCGGCGGGGTCTCCAGTCGTCCCTGCGGGTCACGGCCGAGTGCGACGGCCGGCACCCGGAGGCCGATTGCCGGGATGTCGATCAGGGTGGCGCGGTCGGGCGCGAGCGCCGCGGCCGACGGTGTCGAGCCCTTCCCGGACACCGCCGGCGCGGACGACGGGGGCCGCGCGGCCGGAGGTCCGGCCGCGCTCGCCCTGTCCGTCGGTGGGGCGTCGTGCTGCGCCCACCACACACCGGCGGACACCAGGGACAGGACCACGCTCACCGTTCTGCCGAGCCGGTATGCGCGGGACCCGCGCGTGTACCAGGGTCTACGCACCATCGGTGCGTCGACGGGTGCGCCGGATCACGACGACTCCGGCCGCGCCGGCCACACCTGCCGCGAGCGCGAACGCGGCCGCCGTCCGGGCGGACTCGTCGCCGGTGTCGGCGGTGCCGCCGCCACCCGCGTCCACCGCACCCTTCAGACCGTCGTCGCCCTTGTGTCCGCCGCTGTCGCCGCCGTGCTCCTTCCCGCCGTGTTCGCCACTGTCGTGCTCCGAGCCCTTCCGCCCGCTGTCGCGCTCGTCGTCGAACCCTTCGTCGCCGTGGCGATCGCCACCGCGGTCGCCACGGAATTCCTCGCCGCGCGACCCGTTGCCTCCGCGCCCGAAGTCGTCCCGTTCGCCCCGGTCACGGCGGCCGTCTCCACCGAACCCGCCACGACCGTCGCCACCGAACCCGCGACCGTCACCGCCGAACCCGCCACGACCGTCGCCACCGAACCCGCGACCGTCACCGCCGAACCCGCGACCGTCACCGCCGAAACCACCGCGGCCGTCGCCACCGAACCCGTTGCAGCCCCGGCCGTCTCCGCCGAACCCGCCACGACCGTCACCGCCGAACCCGCGACCGTCGCCACCGAAGCCACGACCGTCACCGCCGAAGCCACCACGGCCGTTGCCACCGAACCCGTTGCAGCCCCGGCCGTCGCCACCGAACCCGCCACGACCGTCGCCACCGAACCCGCCACGACCGTTGCCGCCGAATCCTCGGCCGTCACCGCCGAAGCCGTTGCCGCCGAACCCGAAGTAGTACGGGTCGCGGTAGAAGCCATCACCGCCGAGGACCGCGCCGCCACCGAGGACCGCGCCGCCACCGAAGGCGTTGGGATCGAAGCCGTCGGCCGGACGGGAGCCCGGGGCCGCACGGTTGGTCCCGTTGTTGGGGCTGCCGGCACTGCCGGCGGCCTTGCTGTCGACCGAGGCGGACGCCCCGCTCCCCGGCCGACAGTCGACCGTGAACCTCTTCTGGCCGGAGGCGCGATCGCTGCCGGCGGCCTTCCAGGTGAGCTTGTACTGCCCGTCCACGAGGGACTGCGGAGCCGTGTGACCGATGCCCGCCGCGAGCGCGAGGCTTCCGGACAGATCCGGCACGGCGGGCCCTCTCGGTTCCGGGGCGATCGTCCAGTTGACCTCCTGGGCGGTGCCGAAATCGAAAGCGGCCAGGTAGAAGGTGCAGACCTTGGTCTCGTTGCTCTGATCACCGAAGGGCGTGCCGACCTTGTGGATCTTCACGTCGCCCTGGTCACCGGATGCGGCGAACGCCGCCGGGGCACCCGCCAGCGCGACGCCGCCCAGCGCCAGCACCGCGGCGGCAGTCGTGCCCGTGAGCGTGCTCACGGAGCAGGGGAAAGGGGTGACGGCCATATGAGGCTCCTCCAAGCCGTGACGATTGTCGTATAAATCAGGTGATACTCATGAATGTCCGTCACATCACTGTGGAGGAAGCGTCGCGCCACGCCGCAGGGTCCCCGGAATCGCCCGAACGGAGCAGTCGGGACCGGACCCGCGACGAAAGGACGCGGGTCCGGTCCCTGAGGGTCCGGCGTCAGATGATGCCGATGAGGATTCCCGCGGCCAGCACCACGAGGGAGGTCAGAGCCGCCCATACGACGGTGAACCGGGTGTGGTCGCCGAACTCGACCTTCGCCATACCCACGAGGACGTACACGGCGGGGACGAGCGGGCTCGACATGTGCAGTGCCTGGCCGACGAGGGAGGCCCGGGCAATCTCCAGCGAGGACACGCCGTGGGCTGCGCCCGCTTCGGCGAGGACCGGCAGGATGCCGAAGTAGAAGCCGTCGTTGGACATGAAGTACGTGAGCGGAAGGCTCAGCACGCCCGTCACGAGCGCCATGTGCGGTCCCATGGCGTCGGGAATCGCACCGACGAGCCAGTCGGCCATGTGCTCGACCATGCCGGTGCCCGTGAGCACACCGGTGAAGACGGCTGCGGCGAAGACCATGCCGGCGACGTTCAGGACGTTGTCGGCGTGGGCGGCGAGCCGGGCCTTCTGGTCGTTCATACGCGGGAAGTTGACGGTGAGGGCGAGAGCGGCACCCAGCAGGAACAGCACCGGGATCGGCAGCCACTCCATGATCATGGCAGTGAGCAGGGTGACGGTGAGGCCGGCGTTGAACCAGTAGAGCTTGGGGCGCAGTGTCGGACGCCGGGGGTCGAGGCCCTGGAAACCGCCCTCCTCACCGGATCCCGTTCCCTCGGATCCCGTCTCCCCGGACGGCGCACCTCCGGAGGGCGCACTGCTGGACGCCTCACCGCTGGGCGACACGTCCTCGGACGGCACACCGCCGGACGCCGTACCACCGGAGCCGGAACCGGAACCCGCGCCGGAGCCCGCGCCGGAGCCGGACTTGGACGCGCCGCGGACGACGCCGCCCGAACCGTCACCCACACCCACACCCACACCCACACCGACGAGTACCGTCCCGGCCCCGGTCGCCGGCTCCTCGTCGAGCGCGAGGCTGCCCAGACGCTTCCGCTCCCGCAGGCCCAGCATGTAGGAGAGGGCGAAGACGAAGATCAGTCCGGCGGCCAGTGCGGGAATCATCGGGACGAAGATGTCGGCGGCGTCGAGCTTGAGCGCGGTGGCCGCGCGAGCGGTGGGCCCACCCCAGGGCAGTGTGTTCATCACACCGTTGGCGGTGGCCGCGACGGCGGTCATCACGACGAGGCTCATCTTCAGCCGCTTGTAGAGCGGGTACATCGCCGAGACAGTGATCATGAAGGTGGTGGAGCCGTCACCGTCGAGGGAGACGATCGCGGCGAGCAGGGCCGTTCCGACGACGATACGCATCGGGTCGGCCTTGCAGAACCTCAGAATGCCCTTGACGATCGGGTCGAAGAGACCGACATCGATCATCACACCGAAGTAGACGATCGCGAACATGAGCATCGCGGCGGTGGGGGCGAGCTTGCCGACACCTTCGACGACATAGTCGCCGAGCTGTGCGCCCTGCCCGACGGCGGCGCAGAAGACTGCGGGAATGAGTACGAGCGCCGCGATGGGCGACAGCTTCTTCGTCATGATCAGGACCAGGAAGGTCGCGATCATGCCGAAGCCGAGGATGGTCAGCATGGAGGACACCTAACGTTCACCCTTGAACTCCCACCGGGGACGGCGGAGTGCGGATGACGTTAAGTGCCGCCGACGAGCGTCAACAAGACGTCAGCATGCGAGCAATACGAGCAAAACCCCAGGTCAGTGCAGGGGTGTCAGCTGGACGGGGAAGCCGTTGAGCACGGCGTTGCCGGAGAGCGGGTCCAGCCGGGAGCCGTCGAGGAGCTGGTTGACGTTGACTCCGGGCGCCTCGGCCGCGACCCGCAGCCGGGTTCCGGGACGACTGTGGCCCCAGCCGTGCGGCAGGCTCACCACACCGGTCCGCACCGTGTCCGTCACCTCGGCGGGAGCGTCCACCTCTCCCCCGTCCGCCTTGATGCGGACCAGGGATCCGTCGGCGATGCCGAGCCGGCCGGCGTCGTCCGGGTGGATCTGGAGGGTGCAGCGGTTGCTGCCGCCGGTGAGGGCGGGGATGTTGTGCAGCCAGCTGTTGTTGGAGCGCAGATGGCGGCGGCCGACGAGGACGAGTTCGCCGGGCCGCCTGCCGAGCGCGGCGCGCAGCCTGGGCAGGTCCGCGGCGATGGGGCCGGGGAGGAGTTCGATGCGGCCGCTCGGGGTGCGGAGGAGTTGCGGGAGGCGCGGCTGGAGCGGGCCGAGGTCGATTCCGTGGAGATGTGCGAGCAGATCGTCCAGGGTCAGGCCGTAGGGGCCGAGGCGCAGCATCAGGTCGAGCCGCCGCTCCGGGCCGGTGCGTCCGGTCAGCTCCGCGGCGACCGCACGGGGATCACGTCCGTGCAGGGGCGAGTGGGGGTCGGCGACGGCCTTGGCCAGGGTCCGGTCGACGGCCATGGCGTCGACGGCCGCGGGGTCGGCGCCGTGCATGCCCGAGACGGCGAGGATCAGCCGTGCGTGGATCTCGCACTCGTCCATGCGGCCGGCGGCGAGGGGGACGGCGGGACGGTTGTAGCGCACCTGGTTGCGCACGGCGAACATGTTGAACGCGAAGTCGAAATGGGCGCTCTGCGAAGGTGGCGGCGGGGGCAGCACTACATCGGCGTGGCGTGAGGTCTCGTTGAGGTACGGGTCGACGGCGACCATGAAGTCGAGGCCGGCGAGTGCCCGGTCGAGGCGGTCGCCGTCGGGGGCGGACAGCACGGGGTTGGCGGCGATGGCCAGGACGGCCCGGATGCGGCCCTCGCCTGGGGTGTCGATCTCCTCGGCAAGCACGGCGAGCGGCAGTTCGGACTTGGCCTCGGGGTGGCCGCCGACCCTGCTCCTCCAGCGGCCGAGTGCGAAGCCCTTGCCGGGGGCGGCGGGGCGGGGCGCGGGGCTGGTGGCGGCTAGCGGGAAGAGGGCGCCGCCGGGACGGTCGAGGTTTCCGGTGAGGACGTTGAGGACGTCGACGAGCCAGTTGGCGACGGTGCCGTGCTCGACGGTGCTGCTGCCGATCCGTCCGTACACAGCCGCGGTGCGCGCGGCGGCCAGTTCGCGGGCGAGGGTGCGGATCTCGTCTGCGGGCACGTCGCACGCGGGGGCGACGGCTTCGGGGGTGAAGTCGCGGACCGCCTCGCGGACCTCGTCCACTCCTTCGACGTGCGGGGCGAGCCCGCCGAGAGTGGTGAGCCCTTCCGTGAAGAGGACGTGGACGAGGGCGGCGAGCAGCAGGGCGTCGGCGCCCGGGCGGATGGCGATGTGGCGGTCGGCCATCCGGGCGGTACGGGTGCGGCGCGGGTCGACGACGACGAGGGTGCCGCCGCGCCGGCGCAGTGCCTTGAGCCGGCCCGGGAAGTCGGGAGCGGTGCACAGGCTGCCGTTGGATTCCAGCGGGTTGGCCCCGAGGAGCAGGAGGTGGTCGGTGCGGTCCAGATCGGGGACGGGGATGGCGTGCGGGTCGCCGAACATGAGTCCGCAGGACACGTGCTTGGGCATCTGGTCGACGGTGCTCGCGGTGAACAGACTGCGGGTGCGCAGGGTCGCGAGCAGCAGTGGCGGGTAGAGGGCGCCCGCCATGGTGTGGACGTTGGGGTTGCCGAGGACGACACCGATGCTGTTCGGGCCGTGCTCCCGGACGATTCCGGGGATGCGCTCGGCGATCAGGGCGAACGCCTCGTCCCAGGTCGCCTCGGCAAGGGCGCCGTTCCTCCGGACGAGGGGTCCGGTCAGCCGGTCGGGGTCGCCGTCGACCTCCCCGAAGGAGGCGCCCTTGGGGCAGAGGAATCCCTTGCTGAAGACGTCGTCGCGGTCTCCGCGGGCCCCGGTGACCTGGGTGCCCTCGATGGTGAGGGTCAGGCCGCAGGTCGCTTCGCACAGCGGGCAGACGCGCAGGGCGGTACGGGCGGCATCACGTGCGGACGAAGACATGACGGGCCCTCCCGGGGCGTCGGCAGCGGCGGCGCAGGCGCAGTCGAGCATACCGACCGGTAGGCACGTAGGGGAGGGTTCAGTCCAGGACCCGCGCCAGATAGGCGTGCAGCAGGGTCCTGGTCTCGGCTATCAGCTCGGGATCACCGGCCGGATCGTCGCGGAACGCGAGCCCCAGCAGGGCGTCCGCGGCTTCCACCGAGACCAGGACGGCCCGGCGCCGCGAGGGTCCGGACAGCCGGCCGAGGTGACCGGAGAGCAGCCCGGCGAGCCGGTCCGCGACACGGTGGTTGGTGTCGGCCGCCGGGTCGCCGACGTGCACGGGGACGCCGAAGTCGACGAGGGCGAAGCCGGCCACGGTGCGCTTCATGGCGAGGTACTCGTCGAGGACGGCGTCGACGGCTGCGGGCCAGTCGGCCGCGGGGACCCCGGCGAGGCGGGCCGCGACCCTCTCGGCGTAGCGGTCCAGGTTGCGGTGCGCGAGCGCGTCCGCCATGGCTCGCTTGTTCCCGAAGAAGCGGTAGACGGAGCCGATGGGGACTCCGGCCCGGTCGGCGACATCACGGGTGGACAGCCGTTCGTAGCCGGTCTCGTCGAGGCATTCGGCGCAGGCATCGAGGATCCGGGTCAGCCTCTCGGCGCTGCGGCGTTGGACGGGGGCACGACGAAGGGAGTTCGCGAGGGGCACGGGGTCCATCATGCCCGCCACCCCGGCGCACGACCGGGCCGGGGCGCCGGCACGCACGGCCGGCGCCGCGGCGCACCGCACGGCACCGTTGACGCGACGCCTCCGGGAATCCTACTGTCAGGCATAGGATTCCTTCACGGCACCGGAGCGGAGCGGACGATGAGCGGCATCGATGGCAGCGCAGGCATCGAACAGGCGAGGAAGACGGCGGCTGGGCTGACGGACGCGTCGTACCTGCCGGGCTTCGGGAACGAGCACAGCTCGGAGGCGGTACCGGGCGCCCTGCCGATCGCCCGCAACTCGCCGCAGCGCGCCCCGCTCGGCCTCTACGCCGAGCAGCTCAGCGGGTCGGCGTTCACCGAGCCCCGCAGCCACAACCGGCGCTCATGGCTCTACCGGATCCGGCCGTCCGCCGCGCACCCGCCGTTCGTCCGTATCGACAACGGCGCCCTGCGCAGCGCCCCGTTCACCGAGACGGTGCCCGACCCGAACCGGCTGCGCTGGAACCCCCTGCCCGATCCGGCACCCGGCACCGACTGGCTGGCAGGCCTGTGGACGATCGGCGGGAACGGCGACGTCACCCAGCGCTCCGGCATCGCGATCCACCTCTACCACGCCAACGCCTCCATGACGGACCGGGTGTTCAGCGACGCGGACGGCGAGCTGCTGATCGTTCCCGAGCGGGGCGGCCTGCTGTTGCGCACCGAGATGGGCCTCCTGGCCGCCCGTCCCGGCGAGATCGCGCTCATCCCGCGCGGCGTGCGCTTCCGTGTGGAACTGCTGGACCCCACCGCCCGCGGCTATGTGTGCGAGAACTACGGGCAGCCGTTCCAGCTGCCCGACCTGGGGCCGATCGGTGCCAACGGCCTCGCGGCCGCCCGCGACTTCCTGGCCCCCGTCGCCGCGTATGAGGACGTCGAGGGCCCCGTGCAGGTGGTCAACAAGTTCTGCGGGAACCTGTGGGCGGCCGACTACGGCCAGTCGCCGCTGGACGTGGTGGCTTGGCACGGCAACCACACCCCGTACGTCTACGACCTGCGACGCTTCAACGTCATCGGCACGATCAGCTACGACCACCCGGACCCATCGATCTTCACCGTGCTGACCTCGCCGTCGGACACCCCGGGGCTCGCGGGTGTCGACTTCGTCGTGTTCGCCCCGCGCTGGCTGGTCGGCGAGGACACGTTCCGGCCGCCGTACTTCCACCGCAACGTGATGAGCGAGTACATGGGCCTGATCGAGGGCGCCTACGACGCGAAGGCGGAGGGCTTCGTCCCCGGTGGCGGCTCGCTGCACAACATGATGTCCGCACACGGTCCGGACCGGGAGACCTTCGACAAGGCGAGCGCCGCCGAGCTGCAGCCGCAGAAGATCGACGACGGTCTGGCCTTCATGTTCGAGACCCGCTGGCCGGTCACCGCGACCGGGCAGGCGGTCACCGCCGACCACCTGCAGCGGGGTTACGACGACGTATGGCAGGGTCTTGAGCGCCACTTCCGGCCGTAGGACGCCGTAGTACGGAGTTGCCCGTGACCGCCTTCGCCCCCGACTCACTGGTCCTGAACCGCAAGCTTCCGCTGTGGTACCAGGTCTCCCAGTCCCTGCGCGCCTCGATACTGGGCCGCCGCCCGGACGACCCGTTGCGGCTGCCCACCGAGGAGCAGCTCGCCGCACACTACGGCGTGAGCGTGCTCACCATGCGGCAGGCGCTGAAGGAACTGGAGCAGGAGGGCCTGATCAGCCGGCACCGGCGGCGCGGCACCTTCATCGAACCGGGCGCCCGGCGTGGCGCCCCCCGCCGGCTGCTGGGCTCGATCGACGCGATCGTCGCCCAGCAGTCGGGCGAGCGCACCACCCTCCTCGACCACGGCCCGCGGCCGGTGCCCGGTGAACTCGCCGAGCACTTCCCGGGACTGGACGAGATCGTGGTGTACCGGCGGCTGCGCTGCGACGGCGACAGCGGTGAACCGACCAACTGGGCCGAGAACGCGGTCCGTCCCGACATCGCCGACGCCGTCGCCGTCGCCGAACTCGAGCGCTGGCCCATGACCAAGGTGCTGCGCGACTCCGTCGGCGTCCGGATCAGCCGGATCACGGACACCGTGGAGGCCCGGCTGGCCGACCCCGAGACCGCCGAACTGCTGCGCGTCCCGCTGCTCAGCCCGATCCTCCACTACACCGGCGTCACCTACGACGAGGACGGCCACGTCGTCGACGTCGCCCGTATCCGGTACCGCGGCGACCGCTTCTCCTTCTCCGTCACCATCGACGCCCACTGACCCGTTCCCCACCGCGTCGCTACGATGCCGCGGAACGGACAGCCCGGAGAGGAGGGTGCCGCATGGCGGCGACACGGTCCGCGGCACCGGCCGCCGGTGCTGCCGACGGGCCCGGCGACGACGGCGACCGGGGCGGCGGTCCCGCACTTCTCGACGACCTGATGCCCTGGTCGGCGGCTCCCCTGCGTCCCGGCCGCACCTGGGTCATGGCCCCGGACGCCCGGACCCTGCACAATCGTTGGGACGCCCTGGTACGTGCCGAGGGAGCCGAACGCGAGCGCCTGTTCCGCCCCAGCCGGTCCCGTGGTCTGAGCAGCTCCGTGGCCGCACTGCCCGGTCAGCCGACGAGCACCCTGCGACTGGCCCGCGAATCCGGGCCCTGCCCGCCGCCCGTACGGGTCCTGCGCGACGCGTTCGACGAGCAGTGGCTGATCCCCGACCACCGGCTGCTGGACGCCGCGCGACCCGAACTGTGGCGGGTCGCCGACGAGCATCAGCTCTTCGTCACCGAACACCCCTCCATGGCGCCGGTCGTCTCCACGGCACTGCCCGCCCGCCCGGGCGTGGTGCGCCCCCTCCACCGCCGCCCCGGCGGCCTCGAACCGAACATCGCGCCCGGTCTCCTCGCCCTCCTCTCGGACCACTACGGCCGACCCGTCACCGCCGGGACGTTCCTGGCCTGGACGGTCGCCGCGGCCCTCCCCTCCCCCGCGGGCTGCGCGGTGCCCCTCACGTCCGACACCGCCCGCTGGGAGGAGGGCGTCGCCCTGGGGCAGCGGATCATCGACCTCCATCTGCGCGGTGCCCGCGGCGGCGAGCGGCCCCGGCTCCCGGGCGGACGCCGCCCCTACGTGCGCGCGGCGCTCCCGGCCCGCCCCGGCGAGCTGCGCTACGACCCCGACGACGAGGTGCTGCACATCGGTGACGAGGGGCGTGTCTCCCCCGTTCCCGCCGGGGCCTGGGACTTCCACGACGGTGGTGTGCGGGTGCTGGAGCGCTGGTTCTCCGATCGCACGGCCACTGCGGAAAGCGGCACGCTGGAAGCACTGGGGCCGGCCGCGTGGCCGCAGGAATGGACCTCGGAACTGCTGGAACTGATCACCGTTCTCTCGCTGCTGGGCGAACTCCGGCCACATCAGGAGGCGTTGCACCGCTCCGGTCCATTCCTCGGGAGGAACGAGCTGGAACGGGCCGGGATGCTCCCCGTCCCGCCGGCCGCCCGGCGTCCGGCCTCCGTGCTGGGTCTGCCCGAGGAGGGCCCCGAAGGCCAGTTCACCCTCCTCTAGAAGACTGATGAAGATCTCGGGTTCCGGCCCCGGCGCGTGAGCGGTGGGGCCAGACTCGTGTCGTGGTGATGGGGGAATGGGTCGGGGAACC
>NZ_JBVICA010000002.1:455016-487412 GCF_055573115.1 Streptomyces sp. NPDC030222 | reverse complement strand
TCGTCTCAGAGAGACGGGGTTATCAACATATCTGGCGTTGACTTTTGGCACGCTGTTGAGTTCTCAAGGAACGGACGCTTCCTTCGTACTCACCCGCAGCGACATTCTCTGGGGCTTTCCTCCGGGCGCTTCCCTTCGGTGTTTCCGACTCTATCAGACTCTTTCGTGTCCGATTCCCGGCCGGAGCGGGTCGCTTCCAGTTCTTCGCGCTTTCGCGCTTTCCCTTTCGGCTTTTCCGACTCTATCAGATCCTTTCGGGCCTGATTCCCAGTCAGCGGGGCTTGTCTTCCCGGCTGTTGGGCCGTTCCGACGTCCCAGACCCTAGCGGATCCCCTCGGCGACTCATAATCGAGCCATTCGAAATTGATTTCGGCATGCCGAAATCATTCCCGATGAGGGGGCCGTGCAGAGGTTGGGATGCCGCATCTCAGCGGCGGACGGTTGCCGCAGAACCGTTCCGGCTCCGTGACAACTCGGAGAACTTTACGGATCGGGCAGGGGCGTGTCAACTGTCGCCCGCGGGTCCCGGCCGACCCGTCTAGTCGAGGTCCTTGAGGCGGCCGCCGGCGTCCGGCTGGGCGTGCTCGACGCGGCGCAGCAGGCGGATGAGCATCTCGCCGAGCGCGGCGCGCTCCTCGCCGGAGAGGTCCTGGAGCAGGGCCTCTTCGAAGGTGGTGGCCGCGCGCATGGCCTCCAGCCACTTGCTGCGACCTTCGTCCGTGAGCTCCACGATGACGCGCACCCGGTTGTTCTCGTCGCGGTCGCGGGTGACCAGTCCGTCGGCGGCCATGCGGTCGATGCGGTGGGTCATGGCGGCGGGGGTGAGACCGAGGCGCTTGGCGAGCTCTCCGGGGCCCATGCGGTAGGGGGCGCCGGAGAGGACGAGGGTCTTGAGGACCTCCCACTCGGCGTTGCTGATGCCGAGCGCGGCGACCTGGCGGCCGTAGGCGACGTTCATCCGGCGGTTGAGGCGGCCCAGGGCCGATACGACCTTCTCGACCTGGGGGTCGAGGTCGCGGTACTCGCGCTGGTAGGCGGCGATCTGCTCGTCGAGCGTCGGCTCCTGAGGGCCGGACAGCGGAGCCGGCACCGGGTTGTCTCCCATGGGCCGAGTATCGCATGCAATCCGTTGGCGTCTAAGTCCTTCGATGTGTATTGTTAAGGCTCGAACTTTACTTTCGAAGTCTTCGGATGTGAGGCCTTCACGTTCCAAGACCGACCAGAAGCGGGTGGGTGTGACCAAGGCGATGGGGGTAGCGATGCGGCGGATCCAGGCGGGGAACGCCCTGAGCGCGTTCGGGCTCGGGTTCACGGTCCCGTATCTCTATGTGTATGTGGCCCAGGTCAGGGACCTGGGCGCCGGCACGGCCGGAGCCGTGCTGGCCGCCTTCGCCGTCGCCGCCCTCGTCGTCCTGCCGTTCACCGGGCGGACGATCGACCGGCGCGGACCGCTGCCGGTCCTCGTGGGCGCGGCACTGCTCTCCGCCGTCGGTGCCATCGGAATGGGGCTGTCGGGGAACGTCCCGGCCGTCGTCCTGTCCGCCGGTGCCATCGGCGCGGGAACGGCCGTGATGCAGCCGGCGCTGGCCACGATGATCGTGTGGTCGGCCGAGCCCTCGGCCCGTACCCGAGCCTTCGCCATGCAGTTCTTCCTGCAGAACCTCGGCCTCGGCCTCGGCGGTCTCGTCGGCGGCCAGATCGTCGACGCCGACCGGCCGGGCAGCTTCACCCTTCTCTTCTCCATCGAGGCCGCGATGTTCGTGGTCCTCGCGGTGATCGCGCTGACCGTCCGGCTGCCGCGCGCCGCGCAACTCGCCGAGGCACGTCCCGCAGCCGCGAGCGGGGGCGGCGTCCGCGCGATGCTCGGCCACCGGGCGATGGTGCAGCTGTGCGTGCTGGGCTTCGTCCTCTTCTTCGCCTGCTACGGACAGTTCGAGTCCGGACTCGCCGCCTACGGCACCGAGGCCGCCGGGATCGCCCCCGCAACGCTCGGTCTCGCGCTGGCTGCCAACACGGCCGTGATCGTGGTGGCGCAGTTCGCCGTGCTGAAGCTGGTGGAGCGCCGCCGGCGCAGCAGGGTCATCGCGCTGGTGGGGCTGATCTGGGCGGTCGCGTGGATCGTGGCCGGGTACGCGGGTCTCGGGCACGGCAGCGAGGCCATGGCGACGGCGGCGTTCATCTCCACGTACGCGCTGTTCGGGCTGGGCGAGGCGATGCTGTCGCCGACCGTGGCCCCGCTGGTCGCCGATCTGGCGCCGGAGGCGATGGTCGGGCAGTACAACTCGGCGTTCGCCCTGGTCAAGCAGCTCGCGCTGGCTCTAGGGCCGGCCGTGGGCGGTCCGATGGGAGCGTCACTGCACGCTGCGTACATCGTGACGTTCGTGCTCTTCTCGCTGGGCATCTCGGTGATCGCGCTGCGGCTCGGCCGCAGGCTGACGCCGGTGCAGGACCGGCCGGCGCCGGCGAAGACCTCGCGGATCGTCGCCCAGCACGTTCCCGCCCAGCCGGTCCCGGCGGGTCACTGAGGCGCCACGCACTCCTGGGGCAGGGCGAATTCGCACCAGACGGCCTTGCCGCCGCCGGGCGTGCGGCGCGATCCCCACGACGAGGCGATGGTCGCCACGATCGAGATGCCCCGGCCGGACTCGTCGGCCGGGTCGGCCCGGCGGCGGCGCGGCAGATGGTCGTCGCCGTCCGTCACCTCGATGATCAGCCGCCGGTCGGTGCGGCGCAGCCGCAGCCGCATGGGCGGGGTGCCGTGCTGGAGCGAATTGGCGACGAGCTCACTGGTGGCGAGGACCCCGAGGTCGCGGAGTTCGACGGGGAAGCGCCAGGAGGACAGGACTCCGGAGGCGAAGGCCCGGGCCCGGGGCGCCGCCTCGACACCGCCGAGCAGGTCGAGCGCCGCGTTGTGGAACAGCTCGGCGTCCGGGCCGGAACGGGACGGGTGCTGGACGACGAGGACGGCTACGTCGTCGTCGTGCTCGGCGGTCACGCCGAGGGAGCGGAGCAGCCGGTCGCACATGATCTGCGGGGAGCCGGTGGCTCCGGCGAGGGCGCGCTCCAGGGCGTTGACGCCCTCGTCGATGTCCTCGCCGCGCCGCTCGACGAGTCCGTCCGTGTAGAGGACGGCGGTGGCTCCGGGCGGGAGGGCGATCGACCCGGAGGCGTGCAGCCAGCCGCCGGTGCCGAGCGGCGGTCCGGTCGGTTCGGCCGCGCGGTGCACCGTGCCGTCCTCGTGGCGGACCAGTACGGGCAGATGGCCGGCCGAGGCGTAGACGAGGCGGCCCTCGTTGGGGTCGTGCACGGCGTAGACGCAGGTGGCGATCTGGCTGGCGTCGATCTCGGCGGCGAGGCCGTCGAGGAGCTGGAGCACTTCGTGCGGGGGCAGGTCGAGCCGTGCGTACGCCCGTACGGCGGTGCGGAGCTGGCCCATCACGGCCGCGGCGCGCACTCCGCGGCCCATCACGTCGCCGATCACCAGGGCGGTGCGGCCGGCGCCGAGGGTGATCACGTCGTACCAGTCGCCGCCGACCGCGGCGTCCGTGCCCCCGGGTTGGTAGGTGGCGGCGAGACGGAGGTCGTCGGGCTGTTCCAGTTCCTGCGGGAGCAGGGACCGCTGGAGGGTGACGGCGGTTTCCCGGTGCCGGCGCTCGCTGGCGCGGAGCCGTTCGGTGGCCTCGGCGTGCGCGGTGACGTCGGCCGCGAAGACGAGGACGCCGCCGGAGGGACTCCCGGGGGCGTCGGCGGGGACGGGCAGGGTGACGGGGGTGCAGGTGACGGTGTACGAGCCACCGCCCGGCACCCGGCGGGACTTGACGGTGCGGGGCCTGCCGCTGCGCAGCACCTGGTCCATCAGCGGGAGCAGGCCGAGCGCGGTGAGCTCGGGCATGGCCTTGGCGGCCTCGGCGCCGATGGGCCGGGGGCCGAACGCGGCGGTGTAGGTGTCGTTGACGTAGGCGATGCGGTGGTCGGGTCCGTGCAGCAGGGCGACCAGGGCGGGCAGTCGGCCGAGGATCTCGCGGACGGAGAGCTCGTCGAGCGCCGGCGGGGCCGGCACGGGGGCGTCGGACTCGGTGTTCCGTTCGTAACCGCCGCCGCGGGCCGCGGGCACGGAGCCTTCTCCTCGCCTCGTGGGGGCGATCCCTTGGTCGGTGCGCGCCGCCGCGCGACGCTGCGTACCGGGGAGCCGGGCGCTCCAACGCGTGAAGTTCACGGATGTTCAGGCCTCGTGTGTGGTTCGTCGTCGTCGGTCGGGCACGGCCACCACGGTCCGCACATGATCACTCTGTGCAGGTGTGCGCGCACCTATGGTCACACGTCCAGTGTGACGGACCGTACTGACAGTCGTCAGTCGTCCTTGGGGCCGTCGGCGGGGCGCTGCCCCGCGGGTCCTTCCTTCGAGCGGCCCCCCGGGTAGTCCTTGGATCGGTCCCTGGGCCCCTTCCCTCCGGCCGCCAGCTCGAATTCGGCGCGCGGGTGTTCGAGCGAGCCGAGCGAGACGATCTCGCGCTTGAACAGGCCTGAGAGGGTCCATTCGGCGAGAACGCGGGCCTTGCGGTTGAAGGTCGGGACGCGGCTGAGGTGGTACATGCGGTGCATCAGCCAGGCAGGGTAGCCCTTGAACTTCTTGCCGTACACGTGCGCCACCCCTTTGTGCAGACCGAGGGAGGCGACGGAGCCGGAGTATTCGTGGCGGTACTCGGCCAGTTCCCCTCCGTCGAGGGAGGCGGCGATGTTCTCGGCGAGGACCTTGGCCTGGCGGACCGCGTGCTGGGCGTTCGGCGCGCACTCCTTGCCGGGTTCGTCGGCCGTCAGATCCGGTACGGCGGCGGCGTCTCCGGCGGCCCACGCGTGGTCGACGCCCTCGACGGTGAGCATGGGTGTACAGCGCAGCCGGCCGCGCCCGTTGCGCGGGAGGTCGCTCGCGGCGACCACGGGCGCCGGTTTGACGCCGGCGGTCCACACGAGGGTACGAGTGGGGAAGCGTGAGCCGTCACTCAGTACGGCGACACGGTCCTCGCACGATTCGAGGCGGGTCTCGAGGCGTACGTCGATGTTCCGGGAGCGCAGTTCGCGGATCGCGTAGCGGCCGAGCTCCTGGCCGACCTCGGGGAGGATGTGGTCGGTCGCCTCGACGAGGATCCACTTCAGGTCGGCGGGCTTGAGGTTGTGGTAGTAGCGCGCCGTGTAGCGGGCCATGTCCTCCAGCTCGCCGAGGGCTTCGACGCCCGCGTAGCCGCCGCCGACGAAGACGAACGTGAGCGCGGCGTCGCGGACGGCCGGGTCGCGGGTGGCGGACGCGATGTCCATCTGCTCGATGACGTGGTTGCGCAGACCGATGGCCTCCTCGACGGTCTTGAAGCCGATGCCGTAGTCGGCGAGACCGGGCACCGGGAGGGTGCGGGAGATGGAGCCGGGCGCGAGGACCAGTTCGTCGTAGGTGATCTCGTCCGTGCCGACGCCCTCGTCCTCCGAGGCGAGGGTCTTGACGGTCACGGTGCGTTCGGCGTGCCGGATGGACTCGACCTCGCCGATGAGGATCCGGCAGCGGTCGAGGGTCCGTCTCAGCGGGACGACGACGTGGCGCGGGGAGATCGAGCCTGCGGCTGCCTCCGGCAGGAACGGCTGGTACGTCATGTACGAGTCGTGGGTGACCACGACGATCTCGACCTCGCCGGCGGCCAGCCTGGTTCTGAGCGTGCGCTGGAGGTGCAGCGCGGTGTACATCCCAACGTAGCCGCCGCCGACGACGAGGATGCGTGTGCCTGACGGAGGTCCGGGGAGCGTTCCCGGTGAGTAGGCAGCCTTCACCATCCCATGACGCAACGTGCTCGCGGCTTTGTCCACAGGCCCGACGAATTGTGTGACCGGAAGCCGGGCTCGGCCACGGTGGCCGAATATGGTCGTCCGGGCTGGAGTTCCGCAGGTCAGGAGGCACGGGGGAGGGGCCGGGAGGGGGCCGAATAAGGAAGGTTTCGGTCCATACTCCGATCGGGGGGCGCTCTGTGCGGAACTACCCTCTTCTGAATTGACTCCGGCTCAACTATGTTCGTACTCCGTCGGGGTGTCGGGACCAGGACCTCCGACCGACTGGGTGGGGAGAGTCTCCGGGGGGAGACGTCATTTCCGGGGGAATTTGTATGCATATTCAGGACATGCATGGGCAGACGGCTGTCGCGACCGACGGCCGCGGTGGCTCGGGCGCGGACTTGGGCCGCGCGACCCCGCTGCGTGTGGACGCGCAGCGGAACCTCGAGCACGTGCTGCGCGCGGCGCGCGAGGTGTTCGGCGAACTCGGTTACGGGGCGCCGATGGAGGACGTGGCACGCCGGGCACGGGTCGGTGTGGGCACGGTGTACCGGCGGTTCCCCAGCAAGGACGTGCTGGTGCGGCGGATAGCCGAGGAGGAGACCGCCCGGCTGACCGAGCAGGCGCGGACCGCGCTGGGCCAGGAGGACGAGCCGTGGTCGGCTCTCTCGCGCTTCCTGCGGACCTCGGTGGCGTCCGGCGCGGGCCGGCTGCTGCCGCCGCAGGTGCTGCGGGTCGGCGTCGACGTGGACGAGGCCGGCAGCCCCGGTGCCCTGGCCGTCGCGGGCGGCCGGGTGCCGCAGCAGCGCCAGGTGTCGAACGCGCATCCAGGCAGCGGCTGGGCGTCGCCGGCCAGGCCCGCCGCGCCCGTGGAGGACCTGGCCGGCTCGGGTGCCGCCGAGCTGCTGTCCGTCGTCGGACAGCTGGTGGACCGCGCCCGGGAGGCCGGTGAACTCCGCTCGGACGTGACCGTGGCGGACGTCCTCCTCGTCATAGCGACCGCGGCGCCGTCGCTGCCCGACGCCCGCCAGCAGGCGGCCGCGTCGGCGCGGCTGCTGGACATCCTCCTGGAGGGCCTGCGGTCCCGCGCCTGACGGTCGTACCGGAGCCGGGGCGGGGGAAACGGTTACCCGCACCCTCACAAGGGTGATGCCCGTCCATCCCGCCCTTCCAGGCCTGCGCGCTGTGGCAGTCTGGCGCGATGGTCGGTTCTCAGGGTGCTGACGGGGTGGACGTGCCGGGCGGCGGCGTGGAGAGCGGGGAGCCGCTCTTACCGCAGGTGCCGCCGCAGGGCGGTCCGCACGGAGGCGGGGCGGGGAACGTCGGGTGGTCCGCATCCGCCTCGAACGGAGCGTGGTCCGCATCCGCCTCCGAGTCCACGGGGACGCCCGTCTCCGAGTCCGGGGGCACGCCTTCCGAGTCGGCGGCTGCTTCCGCGGCCACGCCTGCGGCCACCCCTGTGCGCGAGTCGGCAGCCGCGTCCGAGGCAGCGGTCACGGCTTCGTCCGCCGTCACGGCTTCGTCCGCGGTCACGGCTTCGTCCGCCGTCACGGCTTCGTCCGCCGTCGCGTCTGCTGCCGATGCGGCGGTCTCCGGTGTCCCGGAACAGCGCACCGGCGCATCGGACCGGTCCGGGACCCCGGGCCGGCCCGACGCCCGGTCGGCGTCGTCCGACGCAGAGCTCATCGACCGTATGCGCGGCGGTGACGACGGAGCCTACGAGGAGTTGTACCGGCGCCACGCGGACGCGGTGCGCCGGTACGCGCGCAACTGCTGCCGGGACGGGCACACCGCGGACGACCTGACGGGCGAGGTGTTCGCCCGGACCCTGCAGGCGGTGCGGTCCGGCGCCGGACCCGAACACGCCGTACGGGCCTACCTGATGACGACCGTACGGCGGGTCGCCGCATCGTGGGCGAAGAGCGCCCGGCGCGAGCAGCTCGTCGAGGACTTCGCGGTGTTCGCGGCGCAGTCGTCCCGGCCGCCCGGGGTGTCGGCCCCCGGGACGTTCGAGACCGGCGCGGACGTGCGGGCCATGCACGAGGCCGAGCAGTCGATGGCGGTACGGGCGTTCCGCAGTCTGCCGGAGCGCTGGCAGGCCGTGCTGTGGCACACCACCATCGAAGACGAGTCCCCGAGCGAGATCGCGCCGCTCTTCGGGCTGACCGCCAACGCGACCGCGGTGCTGGCGAGTCGGGCCCGCGAGGGACTGCGGCAGGCGTATCTGCAGGCCCATGTCAGCGCTTCGCTGACCGCGGGCGGTGACTGTGCCCGGTACGCGGACCAGTTGGGGGCGCACGCCCGCAGGAGGCTGCGCAGCCGCGCCGAGAGGGGGCTGCGCAGGCACCTGGAGGAGTGCGCGCGCTGCCGTCTCGCGGCGTCGGAGCTGGACGACGTGGCCGCACGGATCCCCGCGCTGCTTCCGGCCGCCGTCATCGGCTGGTTCGCCGCAGGGTACTCGCTGAAGGCCGCCGGGGTGGCGACGGGCGGGGCCGCGGGCGCCGCCGTCGGTGCCGGTGCGGGTGGCACAGTCGTGGGTGTCGGCGGGGGCGTCGGTATGTCGGCGAGCGGGACCGCAGGAGGCAACGGGATCGCCGGTGGGGGCGGAGCGGCCGCGTCGGAAGGGCTCGGCGGGGCAGCGAAGGCGGGCGTCGCGGCAGCGCTGGCCGCAACGGCCGCGGCAGCGGTGGCGATCGCGCTCGTGGGCGACGACCTGCCCGCCCCCGGCACGAGGACGACTTCGCCCTCCGTGCGTGCCGCGGAACCCGTGACGCCCCCGGCGTCGAAGGGGCCGGCAGCGTCCCGGACCGTACCGGAGCAGCGACGGCCGGCACGGCCCGCTCCCGCACCCCGGCCCGGGCAGCCACCGCTCACCGCCGCGAAGGCGTCTCCCGCCCCGGGGACGGCGCCCGCCGCGGCCCCGGAACCCATGCCCCCGGCGACACCGCCCGGCCGCCCCGGCACGGCACCCCCGCCCCCGGTCCCGGAACCCCCGGCCTCGTCCCCGCGCGGCGCGACGCCCCCGACCGTGCGTCCGGCGACGCCCGTCGTGTACCGGCTCGGCCGCCTCCCCTACGGGGTGCTCGGCGACCATGCCGGCCCCGAGGTGCGCCTCGATCCGACCGGCTGGATGTGGCCGCGCCGGGACGCGAGCATCGCCGGCACCCGCTACCCGCACGGGGTGACGGTCGGCGGGCGTTCCTCGCTCGTGATCGACCTCAACCGCCGGTGCACGACGTTCGAAGCGCGCGTCGGAGTGGACGACCTGACGGCCCGGCCGGGCAGTCACCAACGTCCCGTGCGGTTCTCCGTGTACGGCGACGGCGTACCGCTCTGGCGGTCACCGGTGCTGCGCCGCGGCGACCCCGCCGTACCCACGAGGGTGGACATCGCGGGCCGGAAGACGATCCGCCTGGTGGTCGAACCGGACGGCACCCCGGGAGGACGGTCCGTCCTCGCCGACTGGGCCGGGGCACTCATCAGCTGTGGCTGACGCGGACATTGCGGAAATCGTGCGATGTCGCGGGACTCGGCGACACGGCGCACGGCTCTGCGACGGGCCGCGCAGCCCGGCCGGACGCCGCGTGGGTCTGCCGCACACGGCCGACCGCGCGGGATGCCGCGGCGCTCTGCCGAGGCGGGGCTCCCTGGGGCTGCGCAGAGACGAGGCCCGAGCGCACAGGGCGAAGGCCCTTGGGCACAGGGCGAAGGCCCTTGGGCACAGGGCGAAGGCCGTGGGGCACAGGGCGAAGGCCGTGGGGCACAGCGGCAAGGGCCCTGGGGCACAGGGCAAGAGCCATGAGGCACAGCGGCAAGGGTCCTGGGGCACAGGGCAAGAGCCCTGGGGGGCGTCGCGTCCCACGAAGGCGGCCGGCCCTCGAGCTGCAGTGAGTCGCCATGCTCTCGGACGACCCGTCGGCTGCGGCGCAGTTCACTGCCGTCCCGGCCGCCGGGACGGCATCCCGGCCTCGCTCCGGCTGCCGCCCGGCCATAGCACCCGCCCCGAGCCACGGCCCCAGTGACCCCCGCACGCCCTGGTGGCCCCACACGCCCTGGTGACCTCACGTGCTCCAGTGACCCCACAGGCCCCGGCGGCCACCTTGGCCACCGTCGTCGCAGCACCACGCAGGCGACCCGATGCACCGACGGTCACCCCTCACCCGACACCCCTCATCCGTCAGCCACCGCTGAGTGAAGGCCGCACCGGCACCCCGGCGGGTACCGCTCGGAGGCGCGGGGTGTCGGAGCCCGTCCAGCAGGTGCCGCGGCGGGCCAGCAGACGGCGCAGCCAGAGTTCCGTCGAGACGAGATCCGCGAGGCCGTCGAGCGGAAGCGGCTCGCCGTCCGCCGCCCCGCGCAGCGCCCTGCGGACGACACGGGCCTCGATCAGCCCGGCGTCGGCGAGGAGAGGAGCGTCGAAGAGGTCCATCACGTCGGTGACGGACAGACGCAGTCCGGTCCGGGCCGCCGCGTCGGACGGGACCTGGGAGGCGGCACCCCAGCCTTCGGGGAGGTCGCGGATGCCCGCGCCGGCGAGGACGGTGCGCAGGATCGAGGCCCGGGCGCCGGGCTGGACGCGCAGGGCTTCGGGCAGGGCCCGGCAGGCGCGGACGACCTCGTTGTCGAGGAAGGGGGCGTGCAGGCGCTGGCTGCGTACCTCCGCGGCCTGTTCGAGGACGCGGTGGTCGGCGGCGTACCGGGCGAGTGCGGCGCGGGCGCGTGCGTCGCCGGGGCGCAGTACGGACGCGGGCCGGTCCGCCGCGGATTCCAGGCGAACCGATACTTCAGCGAGGGCCTCGCCGGTGAGCCAGCGGGCCGCGGGCCCGGGCCGGGACCAGGCGAGCGCGGCGAGGGAGGCGTCGACGGCTCCGTGCGCGTCGTCGAAGCGGCGGTCCAGCAGGGAGTGCGCGGCGGCCTGGACTCCTGCGCGGTAGGGGGTGCGGGCGAGGCGGCGGGCGGCGCGGTAGACGGTGAGCGGTACGAAGAGGGAGTGCGCGGACGGTCCGGCCGACCTGGCGAGTGCGGACACGGGCCGCAGCAGGTGGCGGCGCTGGCGGTCCATCAGCAGGTCGGCGAGGCGGGCCGGGTGGGCGTCCAGGACATGCCGGGCGCCGCTGCCGACGAAATGGTCGGCGCTGCCCGCGGCGAGCCGGCGGCGGTGCCGGGCGGCGTCGACGAGGGACGGTCCCGGTTCGTCGGTGAGGGGCCCGTCGAGGTCGGCGTAGGGGAGGGCCTCCTCCCCCGCGGCGACGACGACGTGGTGGAGGCGGGGTCCGGCGGCGATGGCCGCGACGCGTTCCATCTCGGCGGCGCGGCCGGGGGCGGTGAGGTCGTTGAAGGTGACGGCGAGGAGGCGTTCGCCGGCACCGGCTCCGTGGCCGAGGACCGTGCCGGGCACTCCGGGGAGTCCCGCGGCGAGGAGGGCGAGGGTGGCGGAGGCACTGCCGCCGGACAGGTCGGCGCCGATGCCGGCGGCTGGTGCGCCGCGTGCGGCGCGGCGTTCGGCGGGGCCCATGCCGGGGACGGGGCCGGGGTCGGGTGGCAGGGTGTCCGGGGCGTGCCGGGGGGCGGTGAGCCGCGCCCGCACGGCTTCGACGAGGGCGTCGCGTACTCCGTCGACGGCACGGACGGGGTCGGTGCGGGGGGCGGCGACGGCGAGGGAGGCGACCTGTTCGTACCCGGTGATCTGGCGTGAGCCCTCGCGCAGGACGAGTGCATGGCCGGGCGGGACGCGTGCGACACCGGCGTACGGGGTGGAGTCTCGCAGTGCTTCGGGGACGTCGGGGCAGGCGAGGAGCGCCGCGAGGTGGCCGATGTCGAGCTGTGCCTCGATGAGGTCGGCGAGGGGGAGCGCAGCGGTCGCATAGGCGGTGCCGCCGGCCCAGGGGGTGTGGAAGACGGGCCGGGCACCGGCCAGATCGCCGGTGACGGTGATGCGCCGGCCGATGCGGGCGACGGCGGTGTAGCTGCCGGGCCAGGCGGTGAGGTGGCGCAGTGCGCCCCCGCGCGCCGCGAGGAGGCCGACCCGCAGCTGGTCGTCGGATGCGGCGCAGCAGCCGAGCACGGCGAGCCGGGTGGCGGGGTCGACGGTGACGACGCGGATCTCGTCGGGCCGCCAGTCGCCGACGGCCCACAGCGGGTCGGGGTCGCCCCACAGCAGCTGGGCGCCGACGGGGTGGACGGTGGCGCCGTCACCGGCGCCGGAGGGGTGGTGCCGGCCGGCTGCGTCGGTGCCGGGCGGTGTTCCGGCTCCGAACCGTGCGGCGATACTGCTCCACCCCACCAACCACCGCATCGCGCCGCCTCCACAGGCTGTGGACAAGTGCGTCCGCCGCACGACGCCCTGCTCGGGCGCGTCCGGGCGTACTCCGGGAGGACCATGCTGCCACGACAGCGGCGCGCAGGAGGCGCTACGGGTAGCGCGCGCGAAAAGGGAACTCGCCTCCGGCAATGGCCGGATGACTACCACGGCGGACGGATGACATTCGGCCATTCTGCCGACTCGCCGTGTACTGGCCCCCGATGCGTCGGGGGCTTCTCTTCTCGGTCCGGGAGGCGTGGTCCGCCCCCCGGACCGGTCCGCCGCCCGCGGGGATTGAGGCGGCGGCATCCCCCAGCCCACTGGCTTCAGTGCAGCAGGCCGACCCACGCACCACCCATGGAAGCGTTCCCCGGTGGCCTGGACCACGGCGCACGAACGGGCGCACGGCCACACGGCGGGGGCACGTCCGTGCGTGGTCGTGCCCCGGTACGGAAAACAATCCCGCCATAGGGAAGTTGGCCCCTTAACGGTAGGGATGCGGCGAACTACGCTGGGTTCACCGGTGCTTGCCCTCCGGACGCATATTCCGGGGGGTCCGGCCAGACGGGTTTGCACTCGCCGGGCCGCCCGGGGGCCGGGGGGCCTCCCCGGGCCAGCACAGCACGAACGCCGCGGGGCCGCACGGGCCGCGGCGGCCGTCCGGGTGTCGAGGGGTGGCTATGACCAGGGAGCAACGCGGGCCGAACGAGAAGCTCGGCACCCTCCTCGCCCTCGCGGGAATCAGCAACGCCGGCCTGGCGCGCAGGGTCAACGACCTGGGCGCCCAGCGCGGCCTGACCCTGCGCTACGACAAGACGTCGGTCGCCCGGTGGGTGTCCAAGGGCATGGTCCCGCAGGGTGCGGCACCCCATCTCATCGCGGCGGCGATCGGCGCCAAGCTGGGCCGCCCGGTGCCGCTCCACGAGATCGGTCTGGCGGACGCCGATCCGGCGCCGGAGGTGGGTCTGGCCTTCGCCCGTGACGTCGGCGAGGCGGTGAAGAACGCCACCGACCTGTACCGGCTGGATCTGGCCGGCCGTCGTGCGGGCAGCGGCGGCATCTGGAACTCGCTGGCCGGATCGTTCGCCGTCAGCGCCTACGCCACACCGGCCTCCCGTTGGCTGATAACACCTGCCGACGCCTCGGTCGCCCGGGAGGCACCGGCGGCCGGCACCGCGTCCCCGGCCGACACGCCGCCGCAGAGGGTCGGCCACAGCGATGTGGCCAAGCTCCGCGAGGCCGCGGAGGACGCCCGCCGCTGGGACTCCAAGTACGGCGGCGGCGACTGGCGTTCCCATATGGTCCCGGAGTGCTTACGGGTCGACGCGGCGCCGCTGCTGCTCGGCTCGTACTCGGACGAGGTGGGGCGCGGACTGTTCGGCGCGACGGCCGAGCTGACCCGGCTCGCGGGCTGGATGGCCTTCGACACCGGCCAGCAGGAGGCGGCGCAGCGCTACTACATCCAGGCGCTGCGGCTCGCCCGTGCGGCCGCGGACGTCCCGCTGGGCGGGTACGTCCTGGCATCCATGTCGCTCCAGGCCACCTACCGGGGCTTCGCCGACGAGGGCGTGGACCTCGCCCAGGCGGCCGTCGAACGGAACCGCAGCCTGGCCACCGCCCGTACCATGAGCTTCTTCCGCCTCGTCGAGGCCCGCGCGCACGCGAAGGCGGGGGACGCCCAGGCCGCCGGCGGGGCGCTGAAGGCGGCGGAGGCGTGGCTGGAGCGGTCCCGGGAGGGGGACGCCGACCCGACCTGGCTGGGCTTCTACTCGTACGACCGGTTCGCGGCGGACGCGGCCGAGTGCTACCGGGACCTGAAGGCGCCCCGGCAGGTGCGCCGCTTCACCGAGCAGGCGCTGTCGCGTCCCACGGAGGAGTTCGTCCGCTCGCACGGGCTGCGGCTGGTGGTCAGTGCGGTCGCCGAGCTGGAGTCGGGCAACCTGGACGCGGCCTGTGCGCAGGGAACGCGTGCGGTGGAGGTCGCCGGCCGGATCTCGTCGGCGCGTACGACGGAGTACGTACGGGATCTGCTGCACCGGCTGGAGCCCTACGGGAACGAGCCTCGGGTCGCCGAGCTGCGGGAGCGGGCCCGTCCGCTGCTCGTGGCACCCGCGTAGGGTACGCGTCACGCCTGCACAGGCATGCTGTCCGTGCCCGGGACGTGACGCACCGCACCCCCGCCACGGGCCTGGTTTGGTGCCGATGTCAGTGGGCCAGTGCACTATCTGGGGTGGGAGGAGTGGTGCTGGTGACACGCGACTGCGATGTGCTGGTGATCGGCGGCGGCATCGTCGGCCTGTCGGCTGCGCATGCGATCACGCGCTCCGCCCCCGGCACGCGTGTGGTCGTGCTGGAGAAGGAGCCCGGACCTGCCCGGCACCAGACGGGCCGGAACAGCGGCGTCATCCACAGCGGGATCTACTACCGCCCCGGTTCCCTGAAGGCCCGGTACGCGGTGCGCGGTGCGGCCGAGATGTCCGCGTTCTGCACGGAGTACGACGTGCCCTGCGCGATCACGGGCAAGCTGATCGTGGCCACCGAGCGGTCCGAGCTGCCGCGGCTGCACGCGCTGGTGCAGCGCGGCAGGAGCAACGGCATCCCGGTGCGGGAGCTGGGCCCCGCCCAGATCGCCGAGTACGAACCGCGGGTACGCGGGATCGCCGCGATCCATGTCGGTACGACCGGGGTGTGCGACTACGGCGCGGTGGCGGCCCGTCTCGCCGAGACGGCGGCCGCGGCGGGCACCGAGATCCTCTACGGCGCGGAGGCGGCGGCGGTGTCCCGGCGGGGTGACGGGGTCGCCGTGCGCACGGCGGACGGGACCGTGGTCCGCGGCCGCGTCCTGGTGAACTGCGCGGGTCTGCACTGCGACCGGGTGGCCCGGATGGCGGGCGACGACCCCCGGATGCGGATCGTTCCGTTCCGTGGGGAGTACTACGAACTGGAGAGACCCGAACTGGTCCGCGGCCTGGTCTATCCGGTGCCGGACCCGGCGTTCCCCTTCCTGGGGGTCCATCTGACGAAGGGCATCGACGGCGGGGTCCACGTCGGGCCGAACGCGGTGCCCGCCCTGGCCCGCGAGGGATACGGCTGGGGCACGGTCCGCCCCCGTGAGCTGGCCGGGACGCTCGCCTGGCCCGGTGCGTGGCGGATCGCCCGCCGCCACTGGCGGTACGGAGCCGGGGAACTCCACCGGTCGCTGTCGAAGCGGGCGTTCGCGGAGGCGGTCCGGCGGATGCTGCCGGACGTCACGGAGGACGATCTGCGCCGCGCCCCGTCCGGGGTCCGTGCGCAGGCCGTTCTACGGGACGGCACGCTCGCGGACGACTTCCTGATCCAGGAGGGCCCCCGCACGATCCACGTCCTGAACGCCCCGTCACCCGCCGCGACCGCGTCCCTGCCCATCGGACGGGAGATCGCCCGCCGCGCGCTCTCGGCTATCGCCGTGCCTGTGTGAGAAACCTGCCGCCAGGCGAGGGGCCGGGAGGAGGCGGGGAGGCCGGACCCCGGGAACGGGGCGGGCACCGGACCAGGACTCCGGGGCAGGCCTGGGCAAGCGCGGCCCGGAGGACGGGAACGCCAGGCCACGGGCCACGGCCTGGGCAAGCGCGGCCCGGAGGACGGGCCCGGCCCGTACGCTCCGCGGGGACGTAGAATCGAAGCCACTGTGTCTGAGCTCAAGAACCCCCGCGTCGAGAAACTCGCCGAGAAACTCGTGCCCCGCCCGAAGGGCACCCCGCGCTTTCCGGGCGGGCCTGCCGCCGACCCCGCGGGGTCGCACCACGAGCGCCGCATCCGGAGCTTCCAGCCGCGGCGCAGCCGGGTGACGGCGGGCCAGGCCGACGCCCTCGCGCGGCTCTGGTCGCGGTGGGGCCTGGACATCGACGGGATGCACCGACTCGACCTCGGCGAGATGTTCGACGGGCTGCCCGTGGTCCTGGAGATCGGCTTCGGCATGGGCGAGGCGACCGCGCAGATGGCCGCCGCGGACCCCGGGACCGGAATCCTCGCGGTCGACGTGCACACCCCGGGACAGGGCAACCTCCTCGGTCTCGCCGACCGGAACGGTCTGACCAACGTCCGGGTGGCGAACGGTGACGCGATCATCCTGCTGCGGGAGATGCTCGCGCCCGGGTCCCTCGACGGGATCCGTGTGTACTTCCCGGACCCGTGGCCGAAGAAGCGGCATCACAAGCGGCGGCTGATCCAGCCGGAGTTCCTGACGCTCGCCGCGACCCGGATGAAGCCGGGCGGCGTGATCCACTGCGCCACGGACTGGGAGCCGTACGCCGAGCAGATGCTCGAGGTCCTCGGCGCACATCCCGACTTCGAGAACACCCACGAAGGCGGCGGCTACGCGCCCCGGCCCGGTTTCCGGCCGCTGACCCGTTTCGAGGGCCAGGGACTCGACAAGGGCCACATCGTCCACGACCTCCTGTTCAGCCGCCGCTGAGACGCGTCCGCGGCTCCTGCGGGAACGTATCGACGACCCAACTCCCCGGCTCTGGACCGCGGATACGGTACCCGGGCTCCGGATACGGCGTCGCACGCACAGGGTCGGCTCGTTAGGGTCGTCAGATGTCCGACTCTCCCCCGCAGCACCAGCCGAGCCCGACGGCCGGGTACCTTGCGAGCCCTGCGGTTCCGGCATGCGCCGAGCAGCCGCGGTTCGACGCCGTCCCGGCGCGCGCCCAGTGGCGGTACCGGCCACGCCCGGCGTTCTGGCGCAGCAGGACGGTGCGCGTGGGCGGTGTGGTCGTCCTGCTCGCCCTGTCCGCGCTGGTGATCCTGGCGATGGTCCGCGAGGAGACCGGCACCGAGGGCTTCCTCGTCGGGCTGGGCCTCGCCGTCCTGCCGCTGCCGCTGCTGCTGGCGGCGTTCCGCTGGCTGGACCGGGTGGAGCCCGGCCCCTGGGGCAATCTCGTCTTCGCGTTCGCGTGGGGCGCGTTCGCCGCGGCGCTGGTGGCGATCATCGCGAACAGCTTTGCCACGCAGTGGATAGCGACGGCCACCGCCGACCCGGCCGGGGCGAACACGCTGGGGGCGACGGTCGTCGCCCCGGTCGTCGAGGAGAGCGCCAAGGCGGCTGCCGTGCTGCTGCTGTTCCTGCTGCGCAGACGGGACTTCACGGGTGTGGTCGACGGCGTGGTGTTCGCCGGATTCACCGCCACCGGCTTCGCCTTCACCGAGAACATCCTGTATCTGGGAAGCGCGTTCGGCGAGGACCAGGAGGCGGGCAGCTCGGGACTGGCGTCGGTCACGGCGGCCACCTTCTTCGTGCGGATCGTGATGTCGCCGTTCGCGCATCCGTTGTTCACCGCGCTGACCGGCATCGGCTTCGGTCTGGCGGCGCGGGCGGCCAGGGGACGGCGGCTGCGCAAGTACGCGACGCCGGTGCTCGGGCTGCTGATGGCGATGGGCATGCACGCGCTGTGGAACGGCTCCACGGTGTTCGGCCCGTTCGGGTTCTCCATCGTCTACCTGGCCTTCATGGTGCCGGCGTTCGGTCTGCTGACCTGGCTGGCGGTGTGGACCCGGCAGCGTGAACTGCGCACGATCGGAGGGGAACTGCCCGCCTACGCGCTGGCCGGCTGGCTCGGTCCTCTGGAGCCGCTCGCGCTGTCCTCGATGCGGGCGCGCTCCATGGCGCGTGCCTTCGCGGCCCGCACGTACGGCGGCACGGCGGCGGCGAACGCGGTCGGCGAGTACGAGGCGTGCGCGACGGCGCTGGCGTTCCTGCGGCACCGGGCGCGCCGGGAGTCTCCGGGCCCGGACTTCACGGCCAGGGAGCAGGAACTGCTGCACCACCTGTGGCACCGCAGGAACGTCGCCGGCCCGGCACTGGCGTACGCGGCGCAGGCCTCGGGCCGGGTCGTGTTCCCGGGGTCGCTCCCGCCCGCGTTCCCGGCGCCCCATGGCCGGCCGGCGCCGTACGCCCGGCCCGCGCCCTACTCCCAGCCGGTGCCCGGCCGGTACGCACCGTGGCAGGCAGGACAGGCGCCGGGCCCGTTCCCCGACCAGGGCGCGTCACATCCGGGCCCGTTCCCCCACCAGGGCCCGTCACATCCGGGCCCCTACCGGAACCCGGCACCGCACCCGGTACCGCACGGCCACCCGGGAGGGAATCCGTATCTGCGGGACTGACGTCCGCACCTGCGGGCCGGAGTGGGGGTGCCGCTCAGACGCGGCCGGAGTACCGAAAAGCCCGGGACAACCGACAAGCCCGGGACGACCGAGGATCCGGGGACGACGGAGGATCCGGGGACGACGGAGGATCCGGGGACGAAAAGACCGGCAGCCCAGGCGTCGGGGGGAGTGCGCCAGGGCTGCCGGGGTTCGAGGGCGGGGCTCAGTGCGTACGGATCAGGGGGTGAGGCCCTTGCTGCGCATCCAGGCCATCGGGTCCAGGGTGCTGCCGCCGGACGACTTGACCTCCATGTGGAGGTGCGGGCCGGTGACATTGCCGGTCGCGCCGACGCGGCCGATGGTCTGGCCGGTGGAGACCTGGCCGGAGGTGACGGTCATGGAGGACAGGTGGCAGTACCAGATCTCCGTGCCGTCGCTGAGCTCGAGCACGATCCGGTAGCCGTAGGCGCCGGACCAGCCGGCCGACTTGATCGTACCGCCGTGCACGGCCTTGACCGGCGTACCGGTCGGGGCGGCGAAGTCCAGTCCGGTGTGGTAGCCGGAGGACCACATGGACCCGGACTGACCGTAGGTGGAGGTGATCGTGTACGAGGAGGTGGGCAGCGAGTAGCTCGCCGCGAGCTTGGCGAGACGCTCGGCCTCGGCCTTCTCCGCAGCGGCCTTCTCGGCGGCCGCCTTCTCCTCGGCGGCCTTCTTCGCCGCTGCTTCCTGCTTCGCCTTGGACTCGGCTGCGGCCTTGTCGGCGGCGGCCTTCTCCGCGGCCTCGGCGGCCGCGGCCTCCGCGCTTGCCTGCTGCTGCTCGGCCTGCTGGAGGATCCGGGCGCGCAGTGCCTCACCGGCGTCGGTGCTGCCCTGCTTGATGTCCGCGTCGGTGACTCCGGCGGAGGTGAACGGGGTGGCGGCGACGACCTCGTCCGGCTTGGGTGCCGCCTTGCTGTCGTCCTCGAGCAGGGAGCCGATGCCCGGAATGGACTCGGCGTCCGGGAGGTCGGGCAGCGAGATGGAGACCGGGGGCTTGTCCTGCGCGGTGGCGAGGCCACCCGCGCCGACGGCCGCGATCACACCGACGCCGAGGACTGTGGAGCTGCGGGCCAGACCGCCGCGCTGCTTGGCGACCCGGTGCCTGCCGCGGACGGGCCTGACGGTCTCCGCGGAGGGGTTCCACTCCTCCCACGTCTCGTTCTCGGCCGGGCCGGTCCCGTAGACGGATGCGAGGGACGCGGAACCGGCGAGAGCCGTGGGGGCTTCGGCAGGCCTGTTGGACGCCACGAAGGCGCGCTCCTTTCCTTCCCTTCGCCTACCGGGTTAGCTGACGGGTTCGGAGCAGGAAGGTCTCCTACGGGCCTCGAAAGGCGCCCGATTCACCCCAAGTTGGTGGTTCCCCGGTTCCCTTGCGGGATTCGGCGCATGTGCGCACGGTGCCGTCCGGCGACGGCTGGGACGACCGCGCTGCGTTATCGAACGTTAATAGACAGCGGGGTCCGATTCCAAGCGCTTCCCAGTGATCGTTAAGAGCTTGGGCCTGAACTTATCCGGACATACACTCTCAGATGCGGTCGAGTTGACGGTAATTCAGTTGCGCATCCACCCCGCCAGTTCCTGACGGTGCATCAATTGTTATGCGCACGGGTGCCACGCGATTACGGAGCGTGGCAACGATGCGGGGCGGGGGTGGCTGCGCACCAGCAACTGCGGCACCACGGACGTCATGGGGCTGCGGGGATCGCCCTGCCCCGGTCCGGCCGCTGTTCCGCCGGGCTCGCCACCGCCAGCAGCGCCATGTCGTCCGTCGAATTGCCGCCTGTGTACTGGTTCACATCGCCGACGAGGACGTCGAGGAGGTCCTGCGGTCCGTCGAAGGTCCGGTCGGCCAGCCGGGCCTGCGGATCGTAGAAGTCCCCCCGCTCGTCCCGGGCCTCCGACAGGCCGTCCGTGTAGAACAAAAGCGTCGAACCAGGTGGAAAGGGTGTCTCGTCCGTCCGGCCCGACCAGGAGACCAGCTCCGACATTCCCAGTGGCAGCGCCGGCTCGGTGGGCGCCAGCACGGTCAGCGTCCCGTCCGCGTGGAGCATCAGCGGCTCCGGATGCCCGCGGTTCACCAGGCGTACGACGGACCCGCCCGGCGGGATCTCCGCCAGGACGGCCGTGGCGAAACCCTCGGCCTCCTCGGTCCTGGACCGTCGCGTGCCCTCCCGGCCGAGCGCCTGCTCGAGCCGGCGCGCCACCGCGTCGAGGCTGCTCTCCCGCGCCGCGGCCTCCCGGAACGCGCCGATGAGGACGGCCACCGCCGCCACCGCCTCCATGCCCTTGCCCCGTACGTCCCCCAGGACCAGCCGCACCCCGAAGGGGGTGTCCTGCACCGCGTACAGATCACCCCCGATGAACGCGTCCTCCTGCGCCGCCTCGTACCGCGCGGCGACCCGGAGTCCGCCGATCCGGTCGAGCGGGGTCGGCAGCACCGCCCGCTGGGCCGTCTCCGCGATCACCCGTGCCGAGGCCAGCCGCTCCCCGCTGCGCCGCACCACCCGGTTGATCACCATGGCGAGCACCGCCACCGTCACCACGGTCGACAGCTCCGTCGCCCACTCCGCGCGGGCTTCCGGACCGTGCAGGAAGGCCAGCAGCAGCACGGCGAGCACCGAGGTCACGCCGGTGACGACCGTGACGAGGAACGAGAAGAACGGTGCCGCGATCAGCGGAGCGGCGGAGAAGAAGGGGGCGGCGGTGACTTCGGCCGGGGTGGCGAGGTCGATGACGATGCCCGCGACGATGAGGAGGACGGGGAGGGCCCGGA
Source organism: Streptomyces sp. NPDC030222 (assembly GCF_055573115.1). NCBI lineage: Bacteria > Bacillati > Actinomycetota > Actinomycetes > Kitasatosporales > Streptomycetaceae > Streptomyces > Streptomyces sp. NPDC030222. The sequence continues at coordinate 466,359 of NZ_JBVICA010000002.1, read as the reverse complement.
CGAAGCGCCCGGCGCCACGACGGGAACCGTCACCGTCATCGGAGGGGTCGCTGCCGGTCGCACCGCCGGCCGCACCGGTCGCACCGGTCGCGTGGCCGGTTGCCCGGGAACGGTCGGCGGCCGCGGGGCGGTCGGCGGCCTGTGGGCTGACCGTCCCGTGGAGGGCCGACCCACGCCGCGTGTTCTCCGGCGCGCCGCCGCCCGGACCCTTTCCGCGGCCGTTCCGCCCGCTCGGGCCCTCGCCGTCGTCGGGGTTCCTCCTGTCGTCGTTCAGGTCGTTCCCGTCGTTCCTGCCCAGTCCGCCCACGGCTGCGGACGGTACCGCGCCGCGTCCGGAGTGGCCGGAGCCGCGCCGAACGACGAGCGGGCCTCGGCCATCCGGACTACCCGTCGGTGGCCCTGCGTCCGTGCCCCTGCCGTCCGAGCCTCTGTGCCGCCCCTGTACGCACGAGGGCCCGGATCCTCATGGATCCGGGCCTCGTGATCATCAGTAGCGGGGACAGGATTTGAACCTGCGACCTCTGGGTTATGAGCCCAGCGAGCTACCGAGCTGCTCCACCCCGCGTCGGTAGGCACAACCTTACGCCATCTTCGGACCGGTGCGCGCCACCTTTTCCGCGGGCTCCGTGCGGATCAGCCCTCCTGGCTGCCGCGGCGCCGCCGGGCACCGGCCCAGGCGAGTGCGCCGCCGACGGCCACCAGGCCCGCGGCACCGGCCGCCATGGCCACGGTCCCGGACGATCCCGTGCTCGCGAGGGAGCCGTTCGAGGTCGTCGTGGTCCCGCCCGTGGTCGTGACGGTCGACGTGGTCGTCGTCCCCGTGGACACCGACGGGGTGGGGCTCGGCGTCGCCGACGGGGAGGCGCTGCTCGACGGCTTCGGGGACGGGACCGCGGGGTGCGGCTTCGGCCCGACCAGGACGACACGGGAATCCGAGGCGAACGGGTGCGTGTTGCCGGACGTCAGCGCGACCTTCGCGTGCAGCCTCAGCGGAACGTTCTTCGTGGCGCCGACCGGGCTCGTCACGCCGATGCGCAGCGGGAAGCTGTGCACCGCGCGGTCGCCGAAGCCCTCGGGGACCTCCGGGAGCCGCCAGACGTTACGGCCGGAGTACTCCAGCTTCCGCCACTCGCCCTGCTGGAGGAGTTCGACCACGAGGCGCGGCGCGGCCGGGGCCTTCTTGTCCTGTTCGACGTACAGGGTGGTGGCGAGGCCCGTGTCGAAGCGGCCTTCGCCCCGCGGCTGGAGGGACAGCGTCATCGTGCGCCGCTCACCGGGACGCACGACGCCCTCGGGGCCCTCGCCGAACCAGACGCCGAGCCCGCCGGACTTCAGGGCGGGGTCGGCCTGGAAGGTCACGCGCCCGGCCTCGGGGTTCTGCACCTGCCCGGCGGGGGCTGCGAACGTGAGGCGCAGATTGCCGTTGTTGGTGGGGTAGTTCTTGCCCAGACCGACGGTCACCTTCCAGGTGAACGACGACTTGGCAGGCACGACGAAGGGCACCGGAGCGGGGGCCTTGCGGGCGTTCTTCGCCTCGGTCCCGGCGCCCTCGGCTCCCGCCTCGCCGTCCTTCCCGGCCGGCTTGGACGTTCCCGCCGTACCGGACGCGACGGAGGCCCCGGAGACGGCAGTGCCGAGCGGCGTGCCGGAGTTCTTCGGGCTCCGCAGCGTCTGCGACACCGCGGAGGTCCTGGCCGCCTTGACGGGGTCGGAGTCCTTCAGGCTCCGCGGTTCCCCGGCCGGCGCTGCGGGCGGAGCGGGCGGGGCGTCCTTCCCGGGCTTCTCGGCCTTCTCGCCCTGGGTGGCCTTCTCGCCCTGGGCCGGCTTCTCGCCCTGGGCCGGCTTCTCGCCCTGGGCGCCCCCGCCCGTAGCCTTGGCCTGCTTCGGCTGGAAGAGTCCCAGGAAGGCCACGCCGTCCTGCGCCTCCGTCACTTCGGTCGGAGGGGTCTTCTCCAACGCCTCGACGGCGAAGTCCACCTGATCCTCGCTCAGCGGGCTCGGGCCGTCGGAGGTGCCGCGCACGCTGCCGCTGAACTTCTCGTCCTCGTCGGAGGTGTTCTTCACGGTGAAAGTGAACGAAGTGGTGCCCTTGCCCCGTCCCAGCGGGCCTGCGGGCTGCGGAGCGCCGACCTCGAAGGCGAGCGGCGCCTTCACGGGCCCCTCCGCCGGCTGCACGGCGGCCTGAGCGGCCCCGGGCACGATCGCGGCACCGACCACGGACACGGCAACAGCGACCGCGGTACGCATACGAGCAGCCATCCTCGGACTCCCCCCCAAAGAAAGGCCCGCGGCACCCCACGCCCCAGGCTCTACGACATTCACACCGGGCCCCGGTGGAGTGGTCGTCTCCCTGCCCGGCGGCTCGCGTCGCCCCCTATCTTCACACCTGCCTCACGCCTGATCAATCGCCCCCGGCCCGTCCGGAACGTCGTAACGCCTCGCAACCCGACCCACCCCACACCCCGAACGACCGGGCATCGCGACCGCCCGCGACCCGTTCGGACACATCCCGGCAGGTCAGGCGGGTGCCTCCCACACCCGTGGACCGGAAGGGGACCTGGACGACGTCGACAAGGCCCGCCCCCTCAAAGGTCGTTGTCGCTGCGACGACCCGGGCCGGTGGTCTCCACCAGGCAGCCCTGCGGACGCGAACTCCGCCGTTCCGACGGCTGCCGGCACCGTGACGACCGACGGGCGCACGGGTTCCGAACGGCACGGCGCCCCGGCCGGTCGAAACCGGTCGGGGCGCTGCGTTGCAGGTCAAGGGGTTGTTTCCCCGGTCGCTGCCAGTGGTAGGCCGTGTGGGACTCGAACCCACAACCAACGGATTAAAAGTCCGCTGCTCTGCCAATTGAGCTAACGGCCCTCGGCAAGTCACCCCTGAGCATAGCGGGAGCGAGCCGGGCTGCCGATCGGGTATCGGCGGCCCGGTCATGTCGGACGACCGGTGCGGCCGTCCGCGCCGCCGCTCGGGCCGCCGGGGACGGCGTGCCGGACTCGACGGGTCCGCGCCGTCCCGAGGAGGCGCGGACCTTCGCATCGCCCGCAGAACCGGCGCGCCGGTCAGTACAGGTTCAGTCCCTGCCAGCCGCTGCCGATCTGTGTGCGGGCGCCCAGCGTGCCGGTGCCAGTGCCGTCGTAGCGGTACAGCCGACCGGTGGAGTCGCGGCCCAGGACGTCGTTCTTCCCGTCGCCGCTGAGGTCCCCTACCCCGACCATCGTGTAGCCGCCCCAGCCGGTGCCGATCTGCGTACGCGTGCCGAGAGTTCCTGCGCCCGTCCCGTCATACCGGTTCAGGCGGCCCAGGGCGTCCCGGCCCAGCAGGTCGTTCTTCCCGTCGCCGTTCAGGTCGCCCGTGCCGATGAGGGTGTAGCCGCCCCAGCCCGAACCGATCTTCACGGGCTTGGCCAGACCACCAGCCGCGGTCCCCGCGTACCGGAAGAGTTCGCCGGTCGCGTCCTTCCGGGCCAGCAGGTCGGCGATGCCGTCGCCGTTCAGGTCACCGCTGCTGACGAACGTGTATCCCGTCCACCCGGTGCCGACCCGCTTCGACGGCGAGGTCGGCAGTGCCGTGGACGCACCGCACTTCGGCTCGTACAGCCAGAGTTCGCCGTTCGCCTTCCGGACGAACGCGTCGTTGCACCGGTCACCCGTCATGTCCCTGACGACGAGGGAGTCGCCGACGAACGCGGCTCCCCGGAGCTGGGTGGACGCCCAGGGGAGGGACAGCGTCCTCTCGGGCCCGTCGAACCGGTCCCGGTCGCGTACGTGGAGGGTGTCCGGTCCGGTCAGCCGGTCGTCTGCGTTCCGAGGAGCGCGGGAATCCGATGGGTTCCCGTCTGCGGTCGCGGCCGCTCCAACAGGCGTCGTCCGCCTGGATCTCCTGGAGTGCGCGGGCATCGTAACAGCCCCCGGCTTGGCCGCACAGATCAGCAAAACGGGCCCTACCAGGGATTTCTTCCCCGGTAGGGCCCGCTTGCCGTGCAGATGTCAGGAGATGTCAGCCGTTGCGCTTCCAGCGGGGCTTGTCGTCGCGACGGCCGCCGCCGCCGAAGGACGAGCCGTGGCCGCGGTGGTCGTCACGGCGGCCGAACGGGCGGTCGTGGCCGTGGTCCCGGCGGAAGCCGCCGCCCGCGGGACGGTCATCACGACGGTCGCGGTTGAACGGACGGTCGCCGGCGCCACGGTGGTCGCGGCGGAAGCCGCCACGGTCGTCACGACGCTCGAAGCCACCGCGGTCGTCACGACGGTCGCGGTTGAACGGACGGTCGTTGTCGCGACGCTCGTCACGGTTGAACGGACGGTCGTTGTCGCGCCGCTCGTCACGGCGGAAGCCGCCACGGTCGTCACGACGGTCACGGTTGAAGGGGCGCTCGTCACGACGGTCGTCGCGGCGCTGGAAGCCACGGTCGCGGTCGCGGTCGCGGTTGAACGGACGGTCGTTGTCGCGACGCTCGTCACGGCGGAAGCCGCCACGGTCGTCACGACGCTCGAAGCCACCGCGGTCGTCACGACGGTCGCGGTTGAACGGACGGTCGTTGTCGCGACGCTCGTCACGGCGGAAGCCGCCACGGTCGTCACGACGGTCACGGTCGCGGTCCCGGTCGAACCCGCCGCGCTCACGGCGCTCGAAGTTGCCCCGCTCGTCGCGGCGCTCCCGGCGCTCCTCCACGGCCGGGGCCGTGTCCGGAACGGAGACCTCCGCCTCGGTGGCGACGGCCTCCGCGGCCTCGGCGACGACCTCGGCGACGGCGGTCTCCGGGTCCTCGCCGCGCTCACGGGCGGCGCGTGCGACCAGGCGGTCGGCCTCCTCGCGGAGCTCCGTGGCCCGCCGCTGCATGCGCTCCAGCTGCTTGGTGAGCTCCGCGACCTCGCGCTCCGCCTGCTTCGCGGCGTTGTTCGCGGAGTCGGCCTGGACTTCGGTCAGCGAACGGGCACCGGTGATCTCGGCGACCTCGGGGTCGAACGCGCCGGCGCCGCCCACGATGTGCCGGGAGGCGTCCACGCCCGCGTCCTCCATGAGGCGGAAGATCTGGCGGCGCTGGTGCGGCAGGGCCAGCGAGACGACCGTGCCGGACTGGCCGGCCCGGGCGGTACGGCCGGAACGGTGCAGGTAGTCCTTGTGGTCACCGGCCGGGTCCACGTTCAGGACGAGGTCGATGCCGTCGACGTGGATGCCGCGGGCGGCGACGTCGGTGGCGACGAGGACGTTGACGTAGCCGTCCTTGAAGTCGGCCAGGGTGCGGGTACGGGCGCCCTGGGTCATGCCGCCGTGCAGCGCATCGGACTTCACGCCGGCGTCGCGCAGCTGCTCGGCGACGCGGTCCGCGCCGAGCTGGGTGCGGACGAAGATGATCGTGCGGCCCTTGCGGGCGGCGATGGCGGCCGTGACCGGCGCCTTGTCCTTCGGCTTCACGACGAGGACGTGGTGGGTCATGGTGGTGACCGCGCCGGCGGACGGGTCGACCTCGTGCGTGACCGGGTCGTTCAGGTAGCGCTCGACGAGCGTGCCGATCTCGTCCTCCAGGGTGGCGGAGAACAGCATGCGCTGACCGACCTCGGGGACCTGGTCGAGCAGCTCGGTGACCTCGGGGAGGAAGCCCAGGTCGGCCATCTGGTCGGCCTCGTCGAGGACCGCGATCTGCACGCTGTCGAGCGAGCAGGCGCCGCGGTTGATGATGTCGCGCAGTCGGCCGGGGGTGGCGACGAGGATGTCGACGCCGCGCTCCAGGGCGTAGATCTGGTTGCCCATGGACGTACCGCCGCAGACGACCTTCATCTTCAGGCCGAGCACGTCGCCGTACGGCTGGAGGGCGTCGGCGACCTGCATCGCGAGCTCACGGGTGGGGACGAGGATCACACCGCGGGGGTGCTTCTTCTCCGTGTGGCCGCCGGCCAGCGTGGCGAGCAGCGGCAGGCCGAAGGAGAGGGTCTTGCCGGAGCCGGTACGGCCGCGGCCCAGGATGTCCTTGCCGGCCAGGGCGTCCGGGATGGTCGCCGCCTGGATCGGGAAGGGGGTGGTCACCCCGTTCTGGGCGAGCTTGCGGACGACGCCCTCGGGGAGGCCGAGGTCACCGAAGGTGACCTGCGGGGCCTGCTCGGCGGAACCGGGCTCCTCCAGGGCGGACTCGACCGCCTCGACGAGCTCGTTCTCGGGCATGACGGACTGATCGGTGCTGGAAACAGACATGCGAACTGCGAAACCTTCCGGAGTCTCGGCACGCGCCCAAACTCCGTGATTCGCAATTCGACCGCCTCGATGCGGTCAGCCACGGCAAGGGAGAGTACGCGCCACACGCGGCGCGCTAGGGTTCTGGCGCCGGGCAAATGGGATCAAACGATCTACCACCATACGCACTCCCACCCTCCGCTGGCAAACCCGCTGCGCAAACCGTGGTGGGCGTCACGGGAAGCGCGTGGCGACGGGGCGAAAGGAGACGGACGGGGCGGGCCGGGGGCGGGGCCACCGCGCCGTGGCGCGAAACTCCGCGAAGGCAGAGGCGGCCGGCGGCCACCCGGGCAGGCCGACGCAGTCCACCCAGCCGGGACACGAAGATCCGCGAAGGCTCACGGAGCCACGCCACCCGGGCGGCCAGGCGGGCCACCCGACCCGCGCACGACGAGCCGCGAAGGTGGAGCGGGGCCACGACCGCCTTGGCAGGAGCGGGCCGCAGGCCTGTCCGCGCACCGCACGTGACCGGTGGTCTCGGACCGGGGGAGCAGCACGTCCCGCGCCGAGCCCGGCCGCCCCACCGCGCACGCCGCGCCCCGGCGCACTCCTCTCGCACCGCCGGCGCACGCACCGAACCCGAGTCCGAGCACGCCGCGTACACCGCACATACGCCGCGTGCGCTCCCGCGGCCTCCGCCCGGGCCACGGCAGGCCTCCTCCGGACTGCCGCCTCTACGCCGGCCCCACCTGCGGCGACGCGACCGGCTCCTTGAGCATGCCCGTCCCGCCCGCGTGCGAGCGGTATATCGCACCACCGTGGAAGTCCGCGGCCGGTGACGCGGAGGGCGGCGGTTCGGTCGGCTCCGGTTCCGGCGGGGTGGGCGTGGGGGTGGGCGTCTCGGGCGGCTCCGGAGCAGGCGGCGGGTCGGTGGGCCCGTTGCCGCCACTGCTGCTGCCACCGGGCCCGCCCGCTCCTCCGCCGCTCGTCGGCCCGGGTTCCTGCGGCCCGGGCTGCGGGCTCCCGAGGCCCCCGCTCCCCTTCCCGCCGCCCCCGCCCTTGGCCGGCGCGGCGGCCGAGCCGGACGGCGACGCCGTCCCGCTTGCGCTCTGCGACATGCCGCTCGGATCCCCGGATGTGGCGGGCTCGGCGCTCCGTCCCTCCACATGACGCGGAGCCATGCCTGGCGCCGCGGCACCTCCGTCCGGTTCGGCGACCGTGTCACGTCGCCCCGAGGACGAGGAGGGCGCGGGTTTCCCGTCGTCGTCCGTGACGCTCATGCAGCCTGTGGCGGCGAGCGCCGCCATGGCCGCGGCGGCCAGTCGTACGGGTGTCCGTAGCCGGCCACGGGCGGGCAGGCGGACAGAAGCGGGCAACTGGCGCACAGTGGCACCTCCGGGGCATGGCGAGGGCGTACGGGCGGGGCACCGTGCCCAACTCCCCCGGACCCGCCGGGGACACGCCCGACCCGGCACCCACCGCGCGGACCGGACCGTCCCCAGGCCCGCAGGACCGCCGGCCACCCGGACCCACCGACCCACCGGGCCCCGGCCCCGCCGACGGCCGCACCCCCGCCCGGACCCACGACCGCACCCGTCGCCGCACCCACGACCACGCCGCCACCGCAGCCACCGCGCCCACGACGATCCGGACCGCACCCGCCAGGGCGCTACGCCACCAGCGCCTGCACCGTCTCCGATCCGAGGAACACCGCGCCCAGTCCGGCCAGGAAGGAGGTCGTCACGTTCGCCGCCGCCAGGAAGGGCCGTCCCGTTTCGGCCAGGCGCAGGGTCTCGTAGGAGAACGTCGAGTAGGTCGAGAGGGCGCCGCACAGCCCCGTGGCCCACAGCGCGTACGTGCCGGAGGACACCGCCGCGCCGGCGAGTCCGCCCAGTACGAGGCTCCCCGTCATGTTGACGACGAGCGTCCCCCAGGGAAACACCGCATCGTGCCGCGCCTGGACCGCACGGTCCATCAGATACCGCAGCGGCGCGCCGACCGCCGCGCCCAGGGCCACCAGCAGCCAGATCACCGCGCCGTCACCCGGACCACGGCTGCGCGGGTCACCGAAACCGCCAGCCACACCGCGCCGAGCGCACCCACGAGCGTGCCTGCCGCGTAGGCCGCCGCGAGGCCGGCCGCACCCCGCTCGAGCAGCCGGGTCACGTCGAGGGCGTACGTCGAGAAGGTCGTGAAACCGCCGAGCACCCCGACCCCGAGGAAGGGACGCAGCAGCGGATGCACGGTGCGGTCCCGGCCGCCCTCGCCGACCAGCACCATCAGCACTCCGATGAGCGCGCAGCCCAGCACGTTGACGCAGACCGTCGCCCACACGGACGGCCAGGCCGACGAGAGCGCGTACCGCCCGCAGGCGCCGGCCATGCCACCTGCCGAGACGGCTGCGAGCAGCGGCCACTTGGCGCGGCCCGCCGTCTCGGCCCGCTGCGCGGGGACGTGCAGGTCGACATCGGGGTCGATCGCTCCGGCCGAGCGGTCCGGGAACGCTGTCCCGAAGGCAGGCCGGGGCGATCGCCGGGCGGCACACGCAGCGTCGGCGGGCCGGTCGGCGGGCTGGTCGGTCGGCTCCGTCGGCTGGACGGGCTCGGACGGTCCGCTCATCCGTAACCCAGGGCGTGCAGTCGCTCGTCGTCGATGCCGAAGTGGTGCGCGATCTCGTGCACGACGGTGATCTCGGTCTCTGCCACGACGTCCTCGCGGCTCTCGCACATCCGCAGCGTCGGCCCCCGGTAGATGGTGATCCGGTCCGGCAGCACGCCCGCGTACCACTCTCCGCGGTCGGTCAGGGGCGTTCCCTCGTAGAGGCCGAGCAGGTCGGGGTCGGACGGATCCTCCGGTTCGTCCTCGACGAACACCGCGACGTTGTCCATCAGCCGCGTCAGCTCCGGCGGGATACGGTCCAGCGCCTCGGCGACCAGTTCCTCGAACTCCTCGCGCGTCATCTCCAGCACCCCGCCATTGTCGGGCACCGCCGTCGATCGCGGGCCCTCCGGGCACCGGACGCCGCCGCACCCTCCGCCCGGGTGGGCGGCATGGAACCGCCCGCATACGGGCATACGCGACGGATGGACACCGCCGAAGGACGAACGCGTTCCCTCCGCCGTGCTCTCCGACGCCTCGTCCCACGCCTGCCCGCTCGTCCCCACGGCCCGCTTCCCCGGCGCCTTCACGGAGTCCCTCCCCGGCGTCCTCCCGGTCGTCCGCTCGAAAGCGCCCTCGGTCTGTCCGCCGTCGTCCTGGTCGGTGCCTGGCTCGGACTGCTGGTCGTGGGGAACGTCCGCACCCCTGTCGGGCCGATGGACACGACGATGACGCTGCGGCCCTCGGTCTCCGGCGGCACGAAGATCAACGTGTCACCGCTCGGCGCACTGGAACTGGACTCCCACACCGCGCCGATCCGGCTCGACGTCGACGTCGACCAGCTCGACCCGGAGCGTTCCCAGGCCCTCGTCGAACACCCCGAACGGATCTCCGGCCTCCAGCAGGAGATCACCGGCGACGTACTGGCCGGCACCCGCGAGCTCGCCGTCCGCTCGGGCGTCGCCGTGGTCTCCGGCGCCACCGCGCTCGGACTCGTCGTCTACCGCCGGCCGCGCCGCGCGCTGGCCGCCGGCGGACTCGCGCTGGCGCTGCTCACGGCTTCCGGAGTGAGCGCCTACGCCACCTGGAACCCGTCGTCCGTGCTGGAGCCCAAGTTCTCCGGACTGCTGACGTCCGCTCCGTCCGTGGTCGGCAACGCGCGGTCCATCGTGACCGACTTCGACGTCTACCAGAAGGAGTTGGCGCGCCTGGTCACCAACGTGACCAAGCTGTACGACGCCACGTCGACGCTCCCCGCGTACAAACCGGACCCGGCCACGATGCGGGTGCTGCACGTCTCGGACATCCACCTCAACCCGGCCGCCTGGCACATCGTCGCCTCGCTCGTGCAGCAGTACGACATCGACGTGATCATCGACTCCGGGGACACCATGGACCACGGCAGCGCCGCCGAGAACGTCTTCCTCGACCCGATCCCGCATCTCGGCGCGCCCTATGTGTGGGTGCGCGGCAACCACGACTCCCCCACCACCCAGGGTTACCTCGCACGCCTGAAGAACGTGCACGTCCTCGACGAGGGCCGCCCGGTCACGGTCGCGGGGCTGCGCATCGCCGGCATGGGCGATCCCCAGTTCACGCCCGACCGCTCGGTACGGCCCCTCGGCGACGGCGCCGAACGCATGGCGGGCCTCCGCCTCGCCTCTGCGCTCCGCGACCAGAAGGCGGCCGGCACCCCGGTGGACGTCGCGGTGGCCCACAACCCGCTGGCCGCCCGGCAGACCGACGGCGAGGTGCCACTCGTCCTCGCCGGTCATGTCCACCACCGGGAGAACGAGCTGCTGCCCTACGGCACCCGGCTGAAGGTCGAGGGCTCCACGGGCGGCGGCGGGCTGCGCGCGGTCCAGAACGAGCAGCCGGAGAAGGTCCGTGCCTCCGTCCTCTACCTCGACCGGAACACCAGGCGCCTCCAGGCCTGGGACGAGATCACCCTCGGCGGTCTCGGCCACACGACCGCCGAGGTCAGCCGCCATCTGACCGAGCCCGAGAAGGTCCGCCGGTGACCCTCCCGGAAACCGTTTTGGCGAACCGTCCCCCCATCCCATATGCTTCTCACGTCCCCGACGCGCTGAGAAGCGCCCAGGCAGGCACTAGCCCTCATCGTCTAGCGGCCTAGGACGCCGCCCTTTCAAGGCGGTAGCACGGGTTCGAATCCCGTTGGGGGCACGCAACACCTGTGCGAGACTGGCTCTCGCGCAAAGCTTGGTCCTGTGGAGCAGTTTGGAGTGCTCGCCACCCTGTCAAGGTGGAGGCCGCGGGTTCAAATCCCGTCAGGACCGCTGCAGCTCGCAAGAGCTGCGTGGCTGGGTAGCTCAGTTGGTACGAGCGTCCGCCTGAAAAGCGGAAGGTCGCCGGTTCGACCCCGGCCCCAGCCACAACCGCCCTACCAGGGCAAACACCCCCTTCGGAGTGATCCGGAGGGGGTGTTTTCGTGACGGGTGCGCCAACCGGTACGCCAACGGGACCGGCCGGTACCCGGCGGGTGCTCCGGCGCGGGCCGGAGCACCCGCCGGCGGCCAGGCCCAGGCAAGTGCGACGGAGCCCGGCCCCTCCCGTCA